>NZ_DLLH01000013.1:46255-52809 GCF_002476655.1 Treponema sp. UBA7567 | reverse complement strand
GAAACAACTTAAAAAGTCAAGATTAAAATTGAAGTTTTAATCTTGGCTTTTTTTAGGAGCAAATCAAATGAAAAAAATTGTAAAAATAGCGGCAGTTTTTACGGCTTTAGCTTTGCTGGGAACAGGTTTTATTTCTTGTTCTGACGGAGACGATTCTTCTTCTGACAACAGCGGAAGCCAGAATCCGGCAACTCCCGAAAATCCAGGCGATTCGATGCCATCTGAGTACGATGATTCGGCACTTTCTGCGGCGACTTTATGGGTTGTTGGTGACTCGACTGTTTGTGATTATGTAAAAGATGGAAAACATACTGACGCAACATATTTTTATCCGCGTTATGGTTATGGAACTCAGTTGGCAAACAACTTGTCGTCTAAGATTACAGTAAGAAATCTAGCTCTTTCTGGCCGTTCTGCAAAAAGTTTTCTTATGGAAGAAAATTATCAGACTTTGATTGCTGAAATTAAGGAAGGCGATTTTCTTGTAATTGGGTTTGGCCACAACGATCAAAAATCTGATGACGAAGACCGTTTTGCAAGCGCCGCTGAATCGACAGATACAGAAGGTTCTTTTAAAAATATTCTTTTTAATAAATATATAAAGGTTGCACAGGAAAAAGGCGCAACACCGATTATTTGTTCTCCAATTGTTCGTCTGAGTTCTTCAAACGATTATTTGGGTTCTTATGCCCATATAACTGCTTCGGGGGATTACAGAAAAGCAGCGGAAGAACTTGCAAAAGAAAAATCTGTTCAGTTTGTAGATTTGACGACAATGACAAAAGAAAAATACAAAGAACTTGGCTATGATGAAGCGATTTATTTTCATGCAATGGCTCAAGGAAGTTCTGCCGATTTGCCAAACTTAAAATCAGTTGATGAAACACATATCAATATTTATGGCGCAAAAATGGTTTCGTATTTTTTTGCCATGACAATTTCTCAAAGTTCATGTGCATTAAAACCTTATGTAAAATCAACTTATCTTCCTTCAAAGGATAAAGATCTTGTAAAAAATCCAGACTATGTATTTGTTGATTATGCTGCTCCGGATTTATCAAAATTAAATTCTGTAGAAAATTTAAAGTGTACGTCTGAAGGCTGGTATGGAACTGCTTTTGGCGATTGCGGAGGAGATCCTTCTGCTGCTTCAAATGGATTTTTTGCACAGGAAACTTCAGCAGGAGTTTTTAAGGTTGGCCAGACAGGGACGGCCTCGCCAAAAGGAAAAATAACTTCTTCGGCAGACGGTTTTGCTTTTGCTTTTAAACAGATTCCTGTAAGCAAAAACTTTACGCTTACTGTAAAAGCAAAAGTTTTAGTATCGGTGGCTGGTAAAAATCAGGCGGGCTTTGGTTTAATGCTTCGCGACGACTGCTATGCTCCAAACAAAATTGCGGTAAGCTCAAACTATGTATCTGCAGGACTTTATGCAGATTCTGCAAGTTCTTGTATTGCAAACTGGAAGAGAGAATCTGGTTCTTTAAAAGTTTCTGAAAACAAAATTTCGGCTCTTTATAATAACGACGAAACCGCAGAATTTTCAATTGAAAGAGTTGGCCAGGTTGTAAAAGTTAAGACTGTTTATAAAGGCAATGCTTACGAAACCACTTACACGGATTTTGATTTTGTTGCAAAAGATTCTGATTACTTTTATGCAGGCATGTTTGGAACTCGTGGAACTTGTGTGGAATTTACCGATGTTGTCTTGACAATAACTGGCGAATCTCAAGGCGCATAAGGCTCGAATTTATTTTGGAGCGCAATTTGCGGTCAATCCGGCTCTGCATGGTTGCGCTGTCCGCTCCATTGTCGGGGCAGATTTAGAAAACTAAACCTGCCCCGACAACTAAAGCCATTCCGATCCGGGCTAAGCTTTCTGGTTTATTCTAGTTTTTCTGACAAAAAATTATTTTCTTTTTAGCCAGTTGCCTGGACTTAGACAGGTGTTTTTTTATTCAAGTCTTAAGCGGGCTGCATGTGCGTGGCCTGCAAGTCCTTCGGCGTCGCCAAGGTGTCCTGCGGCTTTTGCAGAAGAAACTGCGCCTTTTGAGCCTGGAATTGTGCGTAAAGTTGTGACTGTTTTTAAGAATACACGTACGCTCAAGCCGCCTGTAAAACGTGCGCTTCCAGAAGTAGGAAGAGTGTGGTTTAGTCCTGCTGAGTAGTCGCCAAAAACTTCTGCGCTGCCGTGTCCCAAAAAGAGCGAGCCGTAATTGTGGCAAAGTTCTGCGATTTTGTCGCGTGTTGTTCCTTCGTCCATTGCAAGTTCGAGGTGTTCCGGGGCTTTTCGGTTCGCGGCTTCTGCTGCCTGTTCAATATTGTCGCAGAGAATGATTGCGCCGCAGTTTTCGATTGATTTTTCCGCCGTTTCTTTTGTTTCGAGGACTTTAAGCTGCTTTTCGATTTCGGTTTGTACCGCCTGTGCAAGTTCTTTTGAATCTGTTGCCAGAATTGGCTGTGCAACAATGTCGTGCTCAGCCTGCGCAAGAAGGTCGGCTGCAACCCATTCTGGATTTGCCGATTTGTCTGCAATGATAAAAACTTCTGTCGGACCTGCAACCATGTCGATTCCGACTGTTCCGTAAACCAGTTTTTTTGCTTCTGCAACAAATTTGTTTCCTGGACCTACGATTACGTCTGTGCGAGGAATTGACTGTGTTCCAAAAGCAAGTGCTCCGATTGCCTGTGCTCCGCCGCAGGCGTAAGCCTTTGTAACGCCGCAAATATATGCCGCCGCCATAATATTTTCGTCAGCATAAGGTTTTCCGCCGACAAAAGGAGAGCCCGGAATTCCAGTTCCTGCTTTTTGCGCGGCTTCTCTGTCGTCAGGATGAACTCTTGGCGGTGTGCATAGAACAATTTCCTTTACGCCTGCCGCAACTGCCGGAGTGACTGTCATTACAACTGTGCTTACGAGTGGAAATCGTCCTGCCGGAACGTAAACACCTGCTTTTTCGACAGGAATATTTTTTTGGCCGGTAAAAAGGCCAGGTTCAAGTTCAACTTCAAAATTGTCAAAAGATTCGCGCTGTTTTTTTGCAAAGCGAAGCGCAAGGTCGTGGCTGTAGCAGAGCGATTTATAAAGTTCTGGATTCTCTTTTTGCATTTTTTGAGCGGCAGATTTTAATTCTGACTGAGGAATTTCGAGCGAAGAAGGCGCGCTTACGTCAAATTTTGTGCCGTATTCTAAAAGCGCTTTGTCGCCGTTTGTTTTTACGTTAAGAAGAATGTCTTTTACAATGTCGATTGAAGAGCCAAAGTCGCGTCCGTTAAAAAAATCGTCTTTTAAATCTTTATAGTTTATGATTTTAATCATCTGTATGCTCCAGAAACATTTTGCAATTTTAGAACAGTCTATTGAATTTTGCGCTTTGTTGCTAGAGAAAGAGTTTTTGGAAAAAATTCGCAGGGCGCGAGAAACGACTTTTATTAACAAAAAATCTTAGCCCCGGCTGGAATGGCGCGCAGCATCCGGCTTTTGCCGGATAAAACCATGCAAGACGGGCCGCGGCAGGTGTTTTGTGCTCCAAATTTTTATCTTATAGAAAAAAAACGCTTTTTGTGGTAGGCTGAACCCGAAAATTCTGTTTTTTTGAAGGTTTTTATGAAAATTTACAAACTAGGCGAAGAGGTTATCCGTCAAAAATGTGTTTCGGTTGAGCCGGCTGAAATTAACGATGAAATGCGCAGTTTTTTTAACGAAATGTTTGATACGATGGACGAGGCTCAGGGCGTTGGGCTGGCAGGTCCGCAAGTTGGCGTTTCTAAAAGATTTTTTGTAATCACTGTTGATGATGGTGTGCGCCGGGTTTTTATAAATCCGCAGATTGTTTATACTAGCAACGATCTGTGCGATTATGAGGAAGGCTGTCTTTCGCTTCCGGGTTTTGAAGAAAAAATTAGAAGACCTTCAAAAGTTACAGTTTCGGCCTTAAATGAATTCGGCAAGCCTTTTACTCTTGAGGCGGACGGTCTTTTGGCCCGCTGTATTCAGCACGAAAATGACCATTTGGACGGAATTGTTTATATTGACCGCGGCGATCCTGAGTTTGCCGCAAAAGTTACAGCTCAGATGAAAAAGCGGCTTGAACGCGCTCAGAAAAAAGAAGCGGAAAAAGCAAGAAAAGCGGCTTCGATCGCTGCAAAAATTGCCGCTAAACAGGCAGCAAAGGAAAGTAAAAAATAGTGAAGATTTTATATGCGGGCTCACCATTGGCGTCGGCCATGGTTTTAAGGAATTTAATTGAATTTTCTCGTTCTGATGAGGGCAAATGTCTTGGAGTCGAAATTGTTGGAGTTTTGACAAATGTTCCGTCGGCTCGCGGGCGTAAAAAAGATTTGATTCCTACAGAAGTTGCTGTTTGCGCAAGAGAAAATGACATTCCTGTTTTGGAATTTGAGCATCTTCTTGTAGAGGCTCGTGAATCGGTTTGCGCTTTAAAACCTGAACTTTTGGTAACTTTTGATTATGGCCGGATTTTTGGGCCAAAATTTCTTGAGCTTTTTGCCCTTGGCGGAATAAACTTGCATCCGTCAGCACTGCCAAAACACAGAGGCTGCACTCCTGTTCCTGCCGCAATTCTTGCCGGAGAAAAACAGCTTGGCGTTACTGTGCAGAAAATCGCGTTAAAAACTGACGAAGGCGACATTCTTGCTCAAAGCTTTGTGGATTTGGACGGAACAGAAACAACTTTGGGCTTGATGGACGGAGATGGAAAAAACAGCCCTGTTGTAGAAGCCGGGACTCAGCTTTTTATTCAGGTTTTAAAAAATTATGCAAACGGAAGATTTGACGGAAAAGCTCAGCAGGGCGAAAGCGACTATACTCCGTTTATAAAAAAAGAAGACGGACTTATTGACTGGAATAAAACGGCTGTGGAAATTGACCGACAGATTCGCGCCTTTACTCCCTGGCCGTTGTGTTTTACTGCTTGCCATGGCATAAAGCTTTCTATTTTGAAGGCGGAGCCAGGAAAACTGGATGCAAATTCTTTTGAAAATAGCGAAAAAATTCAAAATGTTCCGGGAACTGTCCTGCCTTACCGGAAAAATGTTGGAATCGAAATTGTCTGTGGTGGCGGAACTGTGCTTGCTGTTAAAGAACTTCAATGGCAGGGCAAAAAAAATATGGATTACAAAAGTTTTATGAACGGTGCGCGGGACTTTATAGGCTGCGTTCTTGATGATAAAATCAATTTCTAGGAAAATAAAAAATTAGGAAGATTTTATGAAAATCAAAGGATTTTTTTCTAAACTTTGGCAAAAAATTAAAAATTTCAATATTCAGAATTGCCGTGTAAGTTTTATAAAGGGAATGGAAAATTTGCAGGCAAACGGCAAGGCTCTTTTTGTTACTATAATCCTTGCAGTTATTGTAATGCTTTTGACTTGTCTTGCAGTTTTTTTTGCGACTGTAAAAGGTCCGGAAAAGGTTTTGGTTCCAGAAGTTGAAGGAAAGGAATTGGCTCAGGCTCTTTTGGAAATGCAGGTAAAGGAATTGTATCCGAAAATTCAGCTTCGTTATGACGAGCAGCCGTCTGGAACAATTATTTCTCAGTCGCCGTCTTCCGGAGCAATTGTAAAAGCTGGAACACGCGTAAATCTTACTGTCAGCCGCGGAGCAATCGTTTCGGAAGTTGGCAATTATATTGGTCAGAAATATGATAACTTAAAAATTGATTTGACAACGATGTTTACAGGTTCTTCCCGGCCGCTTATTTTGCTTGCAGAACCTGTTTACAAGGCTTCTCTCGAAGAAGCTGGCACAATTCTTGAACAGGAGCCGCCTGCCGGAACAAAAATTTCTAATCCTGTTACGGTTAATTTGATTGTCAGCCGCGGTCCAAGCTTTGACAACACTGCCGTTCCTAGACTTATCGGAAAATCTGTAAAAGAAATGCTCGCTCTCTTGCCAAATTTGCGCGTTGTTCTTGATTTTTCTGCTCACAAGGCTGCAAAAGACGAAAAAGAAAATTCAGTTGTGAGCCAGCAGAAATTTGACAGCCAATATATTGAAAATTACACAAGAATGTCTGTCGAAATGGCATTTCCGGTAAAACCAAAAGACGATTTGATTTATGGAATTTTTGAAACTGAGCTTGCTCAATTCCCTTATCCAGTAGCAATGACGGTTGAATGTATTGAAAGCAACGGTCAGCGCAGTCAGCTTGTGGCGCTAAACCATACAGGCGGACATTTCTCGGTTCCTTACGCAGTAACAGAAGGAAGCGAATTGATTTTGCGTGTTGCTGGAAAAGTTGCAAAACGCGTAACAATAAACGAATAGTTTTGAGTGGAGGAAAAAATGGCGAAATCTTTGGTTTGTCTGTGCGTAACCGGAAAAACTTTGGCGGAAGATGTTGCAATTGTTGAAAAATACAAAGAATTCATTGATATAGTTGAACTTCGTGTAGATTTTCTTGAAGAAGATGAACGTCTTAAAATCCGCGAATTTCCAGCAATGATAGATGTTCCTGCAATTCTTACAATTCGCCGCAAAATTGACGGTGGGCAGTACATCGAGGGCGAGTCGACACGCACCATGCTTTTTG
>NZ_DLLH01000013.1:1061-46235 GCF_002476655.1 Treponema sp. UBA7567 | reverse complement strand
TTTTGCCTATGTTGATTTTGAAGAAGATTTTCATATTCCAAGTTTGGAAGATGCGGCTCAGGCTTTTGGAACGAGAATTATCCGCTCTTACCACAATATGAGTTCTCCGATTAAAAATATTGTTGAAAAATTTGATGAACTTCGTCAGAATTCTTATGAAATTCCAAAAATTGCTTTTATGCCCCATCGTCTTTCTGACGTTACAAAAGTTTTTAGCGAAGCAGACAAATGGAAGAATACAGAGCAGATTGTATGCGCAATGGGACCTCTTGGGCTTCCGACAAGAATTCTTTCAGAACGATTGCATTCATATCTTACGTACACAAGTCCATCTGAACTTTTGGGCAATTTGCTTGAAATCGGACATACAGATCCAATCACCCTCGAAAAGACATATCATTTTCATTCGATTAATGAAAAGACAAAGATTTTTGGAATTACAGGCTATCCTCTAAAAATCACTTCCAGCCCGGAATTGCAAAATGGAATGTTTGAAAAGGCAAATTTAGATGCAGTTTTTATTCCATTCAAGTCGGAAACAATCGAAGACTCGCTGGATTTTGCAAAAACTCTTGATATTCAGGGATTTTCTGTAACAATTCCCCACAAAGAAACAGTTATTCCTTTAATAAAAAATATTGATGAAAAAGCAGAATCAATCGGCGCCTGCAATACAGTCGTCCGTTATGGTGATGATTGGAAAGGTTATAATACTGATGCGCTTGGTTTTGAAAAAGCGCTTTTGGAATTTACCGGTGCAAAAGATTTAAAAGGCAAAAAAGTTGCAATAATCGGTGCTGGCGGAGCAAGCAGGGCAATTGCTTATGTTGTCAAAGAACTTGGAGCAAAGGCATGTGTATTCAACCGCACTTTGGCAAAAGCCCGTTTAATTGCCGAAAAATACGGTTTTGACTATGCAACGCTCGGCCCGGAAAGCCTTGAAAAATTGAACAAATATTCTGACGTAATCGTTCAGACAACTTCAAAGGGCATGGGCAGCAACGATCCTTCAAACCCAGAAAACGACCCGATTTGGTTCTACGACTTTAACGGAGAAGAATATGTTTATGATGTAATCTATTCTCCAGAAGTAACTCCAATTATGGCTCGTGCAGATGCTTCAGGCTGTAAAGTTTGCAATGGCGCCGGAATGTTGCTTTATCAGGGAATTGCACAGTTTGAATTGTACAAACAGCTTGTATAAACAATACAAAACAGGCTTCACAAAAAATCGTGAAGCCTGTTTTTTGTCTATTTTAATAATTTATTCAGCCTTAAATCATTCTGCCGCCAGTTTTTATCTACCTTAACCTGCAAATCCAAGTCAATTTTGTAGTCAAAAATTTTGCGCAGCTGTTTAATTGATTCAATACGGATTGTTTTAATCATTTGAGCGCCTTTTCCGATTACAATGCCTTTTTGACTTTCTTTTTCAACGCATAAAAACGCACGGCACCACATTTTTGTCGGCGAACGCATTTCCATATCCGCAATCTGAACATAAACGCAATGCGGAATTTCCTGATCAAGACGGTTAATTGCCTGTTCACGGATAACTTCCGCAATTCTAAAGTCAACTTCCTGGTCAGTATAAAATTCTTCCGGATAAAGATGGGGCGCAACTGGTGCAAGTTCGTAAAGCGCACGCAAAACATCGTTGACTCCTTCATCGTTTTTTGCCGAAACATCGAAAATATTTTTTTCGGAAAGCTCAGGAAGCTGTTTTGACAGAAAAACTCTGGCAGCCGACGGATTTGATTTTTTTTCGTCAATCTTGTTTAAGGCGGCAACGGTCTTTTTTTCATGCCCTTTTAAAAGTTCTGTAATCAGTTTTTCTTCATCGCCGCAAGGACGCGTCGAATCCACGACATAAAGAATTGAATCCGCATTTGCAAGCTGGTCTGCAACAATATTGCGCATTTTAAGATTCATTTTTTTGTTTGATTCGTGGTAGCCCGGAGTGTCCACAAAAACCAGCTGACCGAGCGAAGTATTTACAATTCCACGGATTGCGTTTCTAGTTGTCTGCGGAATCGAACTTACAATGCTTACCATTTCTCCTGAAGCCGTGTTCAAAAATGTCGATTTTCCGGCAGAAGGCCGCCCGATAATTGTAACAATGGCTGTTTTGTCTCCGACAGTGCTTTCTTTTTTTTCTGATTCTAGATTTATATTTTCCATTTTTCGAGTATAGCATTTTTTAAAAATTTTGTAAGTTTTTGCAGGACGCCATTTACGCTCTAACCGGTGTTCCAGCGTTCCGCTTTTCGCTTCATTGCAAAATGCTGCGCATTTTGCAACGCTTCGCGCGCCTCCACCCCGGCGTAAGAAAAATTCAAAAAACAAAAATAAACAGTTTAATAAAACATTTATGAAAAATTATTGGTCTGCCTGTCTTTACTGTGTTAAAATATTCAATACTTATGGATCGGTTAAAAGTCCTGCCAGGCAACCCTTGGGATTTGGGAGCGGTTTATATTGGCAGCGGTGTAAATTTTTGTGTTTTCAGTCGTAATGCGACGGCTGTTTATTTGGAGCTTTTTAAAAAATCAGACGACAGTGCTCCTGCATGTACTATAAAATTAGAGCCTAAAATAAATCGTACTGGCGATTTGTGGCATGTCTTTATTGAAGGTTTAAAACCTGGAGCACTTTATCTTTTTAGAGTTGACGGCCCTTTTGAGCCAAAAAACGGGCACAGATTCAACAAAGATATTTTTCTTTATGACCCTCGCGCAAAAGCTCTGACAGACGGTTCGCTTTTTAAAAATTTAAATTCCCAAAAAGTCTGTCCTCTCGAAAAAATGCCAAAATGCGTAGTTGTAGACGAACTTTCTTATAATTGGGAAAATGACCAGCCTCTAAAAACGCCTTTAAACGAAAGCATTATTTACGAAATGCATTTAAAAGGCTTTACGGCTTCTCCTTCTTCTGAAGTAAAATTTCCTGGAACTTATCGCGGGGCAATCGAGAAAATTCCTTATTTAAAAAAACTTGGAATTACCGCGGTTGAGCTTTTGCCTGTTCAGGAATTTGACGCATTTGAAAATATGAACACAAACCCAAAGACCGGCAAACGCCTTGTAAATTATTGGGGCTACAGTACGACGGCTTTTTTTGCGCCAAAAGCAGCATATTCTTCGGATAAAAGACCTGGAGCATGTGTTGCCGAATTTAAAGACATGGTAAAGGCTTTTCACAAAGCTGGAATTGAAGTTATTTTGGATATTGTATTCAACCATACTGCCGAAGGAAACGAGCACGGAATTACATTTGGTTTTAGAGGATTCGACAATTCAATTTATTATCAGCTTGTAAGCACAAATAAAGAATATTATGTAAATTTTTCTGGCTGCGGAAATGCCCTCAATTGCAATCATCCTGTCGTTCAAGAATATATAATCGGCTGTCTGCGCTATTGGGTTCGAGTAATGCACGTAGATGGCTTCCGTTTTGACCTTGCAAGCGTCCTTTCCCGTGACGAAAATGGTTTTTTGACCTTAGAAGCGCCTCTTACAAGACGAATAAGCGAAGACCCTATTTTGCGCGATGTAAAAATAATTGCAGAGCCTTGGGATTGTGGCGGCGCTTATCAGGTTGGTTCTTTTCCAGGCGGAAGATGGTGCGAATGGAATGATAAATTCCGCGACGGCATAAGGCGTTTTATCCGTGGAGACGAAAAACTTTCGACAGAAGCCGCGACGCGAATTTCCGGTTCGAGCGATTTATATTCTTCAAGCGGAAGAAAACCGTATCATTCTATAAATTACATTGCGAGCCACGACGGTTTTACAATGAACGACTTGGTTTCGTACAATTACCGTCACAACGAGCAGAACGGCGAAGAAAACCGCGACGGCACTGACAACAATTTAAGTTACAACAACGGTTTTGAAGGCCCGACGTTAAATCCAAAAATTGAAAAAAACAGAATTCGCCAGATAAAAAATTTTTTTGTTGCTTTGTTTTTGAGCCAGGGAACGCCAATGTTCGTTTGCGGAGATGAAGTTCAGCGTTCTCAAGGCGGAAACAACAATCCGTACTGTCAGGACAACGAAATCTCTTGGTTTGACTGGAACGACATAAAAAAGCACGGCGATTTGTTAAATTTTGTAAAGAAATTGATTGAATTGCGTCGTAATCACCGCGTGTTTATGCGGGTTGATTTTTTTAAAGGGCAAAAAACTGCAACACAGACAAGTCCTGCCGATATAAACTGGTTCAACATTGAAGGTTTTATGCCAGATTGGGCAAAACTAGACAGGTTTTTGGCGTTCAGGCTTGGAGGGGGAATTACAGAACTGGATTCTAAACCGGACAACGATTTTTATGTTGCTTTTAATACCGACATTCACGACGTCACTGTGACTGTGCCGCCGCCATCTGCCGGAAAAAAATGGTATAGGGTTCTTGATACTTCGATAGAAAATGAAGAATGTATTTTATCAGAAGGAAAAGAAGAACTTTTAAGAAATCAGGAAAAATATGTTATTTTGTCAGGTTCTGCCATTGTTTTAATCAGCAAATAGCAAAAAATCGTGATAAAATAATAATGCATGAATTTTTTGGCAAAAAGCGTGCATAAATTGTAGAAAAGTCGATCAAAACATAAATTTGATTTTACAAAAAAGGATGGAGAATAAAAAATGAAGTTTAATGCAGAAAAATTTCGCGAAAATCTTGCGGCTCGTTTGCGGCGTCAGTACGGAAAAGATATTTCTCAGGCAAATGAACATGATCTTTTTGATGCGGTGAGCGCTTCAGTTCAGGAATTGATTTTGCCTTCTTGGATGGCAACTCGCCGCGAATACGAAAAAAAACCGGTAAAGCAGCTTTATTATCTTTCGGCCGAATTTTTGATGGGCCGTGCCTTGAGCAACAATTTGATAAATCTTGGAATAAAAGACGAAGTTAAAAAAGTTCTCGACGAAATGAACATAAATTTTAACGTGATTGAAGATGAAGAGCCGGATGCTGGACTTGGAAACGGCGGACTTGGCCGTCTTGCCGCTTGTTTTTTGGATTCACTTGCAACTCTCGACTATCCTGGACACGGTTACGGAATTCGCTACGAATATGGAATGTTTGAACAGCACATCGAAAACGGCTATCAGGTTGAATATCCAGACAACTGGCTCAAACATCGCGATCCTTGGGAAGTAAAACGCTCGGATTTGGCGGTAACTGTAAAATTTGGCGGAGAAATCAAATACGGAAAAACTCCTGACGGACAGGACAGATTTTATCTGGAAAATGCCGAAGAAGTGATTGCGACTCCTTACGATATGCCGGTTGTCGGTTTTGACACAAACACTGTCAATACTTTGCGTCTGTGGCAGGCTTCGAGTCCAAACGGTTTTGATTTACAGCTCTTTAACGACATGCGTTACAACGAGGCTGTTTTTAAACAGAACGATGCAGAAAATATTACTCGTGTTCTCTATCCGAACGACAACGGTCCTCAAGGAAAAACCCTCCGCTTAAAGCAGCAGTATTTTTTCTGTTCAGCGTCGCTTCAGGATTTGGTTCATCACTTTGTTGCTGATTATGGAACGGATTTTGCAAAATTCCCGGAACTGCATGTGATTCAGCTGAATGACACTCATCCGGTTGTTGCAATTCCTGAGTTGATGCGCATTCTTATGGACGAATATTCGATGGGTTGGAATGAAGCATGGGACATCGTTACAAAAACTTTTGCCTATACAAACCATACGATTTTGGCAGAAGCGCTTGAAAAATGGGACATTTCAATTTTTCAGAGCCTTTTGCCACGAATTTATCAGATTATTGAAGAAATCAACCGCCGGTTTCTTATTGAACTGCACGCAAAATTTCCAGATGATTATCAAAAGCAGAACAGAATGTCGATTATTCATGATGGAAAAGTTTACATGGCTTGGCTTGCAATTCACGCAGGCTTTAGCGTAAACGGAGTTGCCGCGCTTCATACCGAACTTCTTAAAAATGTTGAATTAAAGGATTGGTACGGACTTTATCCTCAGAAATTTAACAACAAAACAAATGGAATTACTCAGCGACGCTGGCTATGCAATGCAAATCCTGAACTTGCAAAATTTATTACAGACAGAATTGGTCACGGTTGGGAAAAAAATCTTTCGAAACTCAAAGAACTTGAAAAATTTGCAGATGATGAAAAATCTCTTGATGAATTGATTTCAATTAAGCGTCATAACAAAGAAATCCTTGTTGATTATTTAAAGCATCATCAAAATGAATTTCTTGATCCAGATTCGATTTTTGATGTTCAGGTTAAGCGTCTGCACGAATATAAACGTCAGCTTTTGAATGTCCTTCATATTATGTATTTGTACAACAAAATTATCGAAGACCCGACATTCAATCCTCCAAACCGTACGTTTATTTTTGGAGCAAAGGCTGCTTCTGGCTATCGTCGTGCAAAGGCGATAATCAAATTGATTAACACAGTTGCAGAACGTGTAAACAACGATCGTCGTGTGGGTGGCAAACTTCGCGTTGTATTTGTTGAAAATTATCGTGTAAGTGTTGCAGAAAAGATTTTTCCGGCGGCAGATGTTTCTGAACAAATTTCAACGGCAGGAAAAGAAGCTTCTGGAACTTCTAATATGAAGTTTATGGTAAATGGCGCGCTTACGCTCGGAACTTTGGACGGCGCGAATATTGAAATTTTTGAAGAAGCAGGAAAAGAAAACGGTTTTCCTTTTGGTTTAACAACTGAAGAAATTCAAAAAATGGAAAAAGAGCACTCTTACAATCCTCAGCAGTATCTTGAACGAAATCCGGCTCTTGCAAAAGTTGTCGGTCAGTTGGTTGACGGCACTTACGATCCAAGCCATCAGATTTTTAAGGAAATACACGATTCTCTTGTTTACGGAGTTGAAGGCCAGCGTCCAGACGTTTATTACGTTCTTGCAGATTTTGAGCTTTACTGCAAAGCTCAGGAAGAAATTGCAAAAGCTTATGCCGACAAAAAAGCTTGGGCGCGAAAAACTTTAATCAACATAGCCAACAGCGGAAAATTCTCTTCAGACCGAACAATTGAAGATTATGTCCGCGATATTTGGCATTTGAGAAAAGTTGAAGTTGCTGACAGCGATGTGAAATAAGCGATTGCAAAAAATTTTGTAAATACTTTTTGTTGAATTACAAAAAAAATTTCTTTATAATTTTAAAAGTTTTTTATTTTGGAGGACTTTTATGAAAAAAGTTTTAAGTGTTGTTTTGGCAGTGGTTGCCGCCGCTTCGCTTTTTACTGGCTGTTCTAAAAAAGACAAGGCTGCCGGCAAAAAAGTTTGGATTGTTGCTACAGATACAGTATTCCGTCCGTTTGAATACACTAACGAAAAAAATGAATTTGTTGGTATTGACGTTGATATTCTTGCTGCGATTGCAAAAGATCAGGGTTTTGACTACGACCTTCAGTCGCTTGGTTGGGATGCTGGTGTAGCTGCTGTTCAGGTTGGACAGGCTGACGCTCTTATTGCTGGCGCAACAATCAAACAGGAAAGAATTGACAGTGGCTGGATTTTTTCTGACGGATATTATGACGCAACTCAGACTTTTGTAGTTGCAAAAGACAGTTCAATTGCATCTTTTGCTGACCTTGCTGGAAAAAATGTTGCTGTTAAAAACGGAACTGCCGGCGCAGACTTTGCAAATTCTCTTAAAGATAAATATGGCTTTAAGGTAACAGTTTTTGAAGATTCTCCGACAATGTATCAGGATGTAATCCTAGGAAACAGCGCTGCCTGTGTTGAAGATACTCCAATTATGGCAGATAACATAAAGACTGGAGGACTTGCCCTCAAAATTCCTGCTGGAATGGAAAGCAAAGGCGCTCCATACGGCTTTGCAATTATGAACAAAGCAAACCAGCCGTTGCTCGATATGTTCAATGCCGGACTTAAAAATATTAAAGAAAACGGAACTTATCAGGCAATTCTTGATAAATACTTGAAATAGTTTTTGCATTTACTGCAAAAAGGGACTGTTTAAAAACTTGTTTGAAGCGATTAAGGAGCAATTTAAAAATTGTTCTTTTGGCTCGAATATTGTTTTTGCAGTCCTTTTTTTATGCCTTTGTAAAATTTGTTCGCTGGACAAGCGATTGGAGTACCGCCGAAGGTGTTGTTTTGCAGCGCAAAACAATGGAGCGCGGAGACGCGGAAGTACGGAAAGCGCGGTTTTTGCGCTAGCAAAAATGGCCCCAAAATCGTGCATCTTTTAGATTGAGAAATGGCGGATTTTCCGTTATACTATAGTAGAAAATATGGGGTTTGCCCGACACTAGTTTTTTGAGGTTGCATTTTGATTTCGATTCTTCAGGTTTATTCGCTGATGCTTTTGCGTTCACTTGGCTATACGCTGGTTCTTTGTCTGTGGGCGTTGCTTTTTGCAATGGTTATTGGTCTTATTTTTGCTTTGTGCAATGTAAGCAGCAGTAAAATTTTGAATGTTATTGGTTCGGTTTATGTCGATGCAGTGCGTGGCGTTCCGTTGATTGTTCTGGCGTATTTTATTTATTTTGGCGTGCCTCAGGCTTTTAGGCTGGCTGGGGTGAACAATTTTAGGCTTCCGGCCTTGCAGGCTGGTACGATTGCGCTGGCGATGAACTGTGGCGCTTATATGGCGGAAATTTTTCGCGCAGGAATCGAGTCAATTGATGTCGGGCAGATGGAAGCGGGGCGAAGTCTTGGGCTTTCTTATGCAACAACAATGCGCCGTGTAATTTTGCCGCAGGCTTTTAGGGTAATGATTCCTTCAATTATAAATCAGTTTATAATCACCTTAAAAGATACATCGATTTTGTCCGTAATTGGTTATCCTGAGCTTACAAACATGGGAAAGACAATCAGCGGCAATACTTTTAAATCGCTTCAGACTTGGGCAATCGTTGGAATTATGTACATGGTCGTAATTGTTTCTCTGAGCAAAATTGCAAAGATTATTGAAAGGAGATTAAAGCGAAATGTTGAGCGATAAAGTAAAAATTCACGTTGAAAATCTTCGGAAAAATTTTGGTAATTTGGAAGTTTTAAAAGATATTTCGCTGGATGTTCACGAAGGCGAGGTTGTCTGCATAATCGGGCCGTCTGGTTCTGGAAAATCGACTTTTTTGCGATGTCTGAATCATCTTGAAGAGCCGACAAGCGGAAAAATTATTGTAAACGATACGGATATTACCGACAAAAAAGTAAATTTGAATAAGGTGCGCGAAAATATCGGAATGGTTTTTCAGCATTTTAATCTTTTTTCAAATATGAATATCATCAGCAATCTTATGCTTGCTCCTGTTGAGCTAAAAAAAATGTCAAAGGAAAAGGCAAAAATTGAAGGAATGAAACTTCTTAAACGCGTTGGACTTGAGTCAAAGGCTTTTGCACATCCGCAGCAGCTTTCGGGCGGTCAAAAGCAGCGTGTTGCGATCGCGCGTTCTCTTGCAATGAATCCTCAAATTTTGCTTTTTGACGAACCGACGAGCGCCCTTGACCCTGAAATGGTTGGCGAGGTTTTGGAAGTTATGAAGGAGCTTGCCCGCGGAGGAATGACAATGGTTGTTGTAACGCACGAAATGGGATTTGCCCGCGAAGTTGCAGACCGCGTTGTTTTTATGGACTGCGGTTTTATAATTGAACAGGGAACTCCAGAAGAAGTTTTAAAAAATCCGAAAGAAAAACGAACTCAGAGTTTTTTGGAAAAAGTTTTGTAGCAGATTTTGCTAAAATGTTGCTAAACAACTTAAAAAGTCAATTCTAAAACTGAAGCTTTAACCTTGACTTTTTATGGGAGCATAAAATTGAAAAAAATAATTACAATCAGCCGCGAATTTGGTGCAGGCGGTTCAACAATCGGCAAAAAAGTTGCAGAAATTCTTGGTTATGAGTATTATGACAAAAGTATAATTTTGCAGGCGGCAAGTGAAAAAAATATCGATATTTCTAAAGTTCTAAAAAGCGACGAAGAAGCGCCGTTTTTGACGGGATTTACACAGTCGCTTTTTGATTTTTACAATAAACCGATAAACGATCAAATTTTTGAAGCGCAAAAAGAAGTTATCCGCAAATTTGGAGAACACGGTCATTGCGTTATTGTCGGCAGAAACGCAAATCAAATTCTTCAGGAATTTGATGACAGCTTGCATGTTTTTATTCACGCAGATCCATGGTGGAGAGTTGAATACTTAAAAAACAATAGAATGCAGGATGTTTCGGAAGAAAAAATCATGCGGGATCTTGTAAGAGTTGACCGCAAACGTTGCAAGTATTGCACTTACTACACAAATACCGAATTTGGCGATTCTAGATATTACGATTTGTGCTTGAATTCTGGAAAAATTGGACTTGATGAGTGTGCAAAACTTATTGTTGAGTTAAGCCGCTAAAAAAGGACTTAAAAATATGCGTTTTCCAAAACCGCTAAAAAAAGGCGATACGATTGCCATTGTTGCTCCGAGTTTTGGCGCAACGACAGAACCTTACAATTTTCGCTTTAACGAGGCAGTCCGCCGTTTTAAAGAACGTGGTTATAACGTGGAAATTGGCGAGTGCTGCTACAAGTCTGACGGTCTTGGAATTTCGACAGACCCAAAAATCGCCGCCGCTGAACTCCAAAAATATTATTTAGACCCCAAAATAAATGCTGTTTTTAGTTGTGGCGGCGGTGAACTCATGTGCGAAACCGTAAGTTACGTTGATTTTGAAAAACTCAAAACTGCCGAACCAAAGTGGTTTATTGGTTGCAGCGACAATACAAATTTCATTTTTCCGCTTGTAACCCTCTGCTCAATTCCGGCAATCTACGGTCAAAATGCTCCTGGATTCGGAAAACCCTGGGAACAGAGCGAGCTTGATGCCTGGAATCTTCTCGAAGGAAAGAGTTTTACGGTCAGCGGTTATCCGAAATTTCAAAATCCAGATGTAGAGAGCGAAGACCCTCTTTCTCCTTATATTTTGACTGACAGAAAAGAACTTGTGTCTTATATTCCTTCTAAAAATGGAAATACTTTAGAACTTTTGCTGCCAGACGAAAAATTGGAATTTGACGGAACTATTCTGGGCGGCTGTCTTGACTGCATTGTCGGTTTGAGCGGAACTCGGCTGGAAAACGTTTGCCGGTTTAGCGAAAAGCACAAAAAAATTGTTTGGGTTTTGGAAAGTTGTGATTACAATCCAATGGATATCCGCAGGGCGCTCTGGCATTTAAAAGAAAGCGGCTGGTTTAAAAATGCCTCGGGGTTTGTTTTTGGACGGCCGCTTGCGGCTTTTCGGCAGGAAATGATGGGCGTAAATCAATACAATGCAGTAACAGGAATTTTGGGCGATCTTGGAGTTCCAATTGTTTTGGATGCCGATATTGGTCATATTGATCCGGCAATGCCCTTGATAATTGGAGCAAATTCAAAAATTTCTGTAAAAAATGACGAAATAAAAATCGAAATGAATATTTTATAAAAATTTTATAAGTTGGGGCTTCCACCGCTTGCGCGGTGTCGGGTGTTTCGCCATTTCATTATAAGCGGACGAGTCCGCTTATAACGCTACGCGTGGCTACACCCCCTAAGCCGTTTTATTTTTTTACAAAAGTACTAATCAGACCGATAACCCATCCCGCAAGAATTATATAAAATCCAAAGCCTGTAATTTTAAACCAGTCTTTAAAAAAGTTTCCGCGTGCAAAAAAGATAAGTCCGAGCACAATAGAAGCAAGCAGACAAACTGTTTTTAACATGCTTGAATTAGAAACTTTTACAAAGCACAGAATAATTCCAACGGCTGCCGCAACAAACATTAAAAGTGCAAGCCACGAATCTAAATTGCTCAAGTCCTTAAAAGCATCAATTATTGTAAAATCAATCTTTCCAAGAATACCAAGCGAAATTCTTATAATCGGTAAAAAACTTCCGACTACAACTGCAATCATTCCAATCAAATAAAAAAGGTTAAAACTACTTTTTTTTGCCATAACAACTCCTCTAAAAAAGCTTGCATTGCAAACTCAATTAAACATAATTTTAACACGAAAAATATTTTTTGCAATTTTTATTGATTTATTGTTTTTTTGAAAGGTTTTGTGTCGTCAAAGTCAAAAATCGTTTTTTCTTCAATAAATCTTGAATATTCTCGTTTCCAAATTAAATGAGCGTCGCTTGAATCGTAGGCTTCCAGCGCTTCTTTGTCCATGTCCATTTCAATCATAATGTCGGCGCGGTTTTCGCGTTTTATGCAGCACTTGTAAATTTTTACGTAATGTACTCCGTTAATTTCTGTTGTTGCAGTATTAAACAGTTCTTGAATCTGCTCAATAAACGAATTTTCGATTTTTTTTGAAATTTCCGGAACAAATTTTACAAGGATACAGTGTTTCATTTTTGGTTCCTCCGTTTTTACTGCGCTTTGAGAGAATTTATTATTGTTCCGGCAACGCGCTCTCCGTCCATTGCCGAACTTCCAATTCCTCCAGAATATCCGCTTCCTTCTCCGCATGGATATAGATTTTTAATTGCCGTACATTCCAAAGTGTCTTTGTTGCGTAAAATTCTTACAGGAGTGCTGGTTCTTGTTTCCGAAGCGATTAGAATTGCGTCAGGGCAAACAAAACCTTTCATGCTTTTGTTAAAATCCTTAAATCCTGCCTGCAATTTCTTACAAATATCTTTTGGAAGCCATTTATCCAGTCTGCTTGAAACAACTCCGGGTTTATAACTTGTAATTGGAAGCGATTTTGATTCTTTTTCTTCAAGAAAGTCCGTTAGCCTTTGAGCTGGTGCAAGCTGACCGGAACCGTTTTTGAAAGTTAATTTTTCGAGCCAGGTTCGCCAGTAAAGCCCGGCAAGTGCAGGACAGCCTTCACCTTCTGCCTGTTTTTTAAATTCCTGAGGAATGTCTTCCGGTCTGCGTTCAACGACAATTGCCGCATTTGACCACTGGCTGTTTCGTCCAGAAGAACTCATTCCGTTTACGACAATCTGATCTTTTGCTGTTGCACATGGAACGACAAAGCCGCCGGGACACATGCAAAAACTGTAGACTCCGCGGCCGTCAACCTGAGTTGTAAGACGGTATTCGGCGGCGGCAGGCATTTGTTTTCCGTGGAATTGAATTGAATCTATAATTGCCCGCGGATGTTCAACCCGGACTCCGACCGCAAATGTTTTTGCTTCGAGCGCATTTGGTGCAATTTTCGAAACCATTTGGTAAATATTTGACGCAGAATGTCCAGTTGCAAGAATTATTGAATCTGCAAAAATTTCTTTTTCTTTTCCATCGGTAAGATTTTTGATTTTTACACCGGTCGCCTTTAATTCATTGTTCTGAGAAGTTTTTTCTACAATTAAATCTGTACAAAGTGAATTAAAATGAATTTCACCGCCAAGTTCTACAATTTTTTTTTCCATGCGGTCAATAATGCCAGGAAGTTTATCTGTTCCAATGTGAGGATGCGCATCGGTAAGAATGTTCGGATTTGCTCCAAATTCAACAAAAATTCTGTAAATTTTATAGATGTCGCCACGTTTGTTTGAACGGGTGTAGAGTTTTCCGTCAGAAAAAGTTCCTGCTCCTCCAGAACCAAAACAAAAGTTTGAATTTTCGTCCAAAATTCCATCTTTTGTAAGGTTTTCAATGTCGCCTGCCCGAACTTTTGTCGGATTTCCACGTTCAATAATAACCGGCTTAATTCCTGCTTCGAAAAGTTTAAAAGCCGCATAGAGTCCTGCCGGTCCGCAGCCGATTATAACTACAGAGCGTTTTCCATCGGCGTGTTTCCAGTTGAGCGCAATGTTTTCTAAATCTTCCGGTTCTTCATCAATGTAAATTTTGTAACGCATAACGAGCTTAATCTGGGAATGCCGTGCGTCAATCGATTTTTTTATAAAAACCGAAGTGATTTTCTGTCCATTTTCAAAAATTTTTTTTTCTTTAAGAGCTTGCCGAATTTTTGCATCGATTGTGCTCTGATTTTTTTCGTCCTCTGGCATGAGGGTGATTGAAAGTTCACAAGTCATGCCGATATTATATTAATCATCTCCAAAAAATGCAATTTTTAGAGCTTAAACATTATTTAGACATGGAACAAATCAATCTGAGAACCAATTTTCAAGATTGATTTCTGCATTGCTTTGGAAATATTGCTCAAAGTTTTTTCGTTGTCGCTAATTTGGTTTGCAGAAGCTGTCATTTCTATCATGCTTGATTTGATTTCTTCTGTTGCTAGCTGTAATTTTTTAACTTGATCCAATATTGTCTGGTTGCCTGCCGACATGCTTCCGGAAGAGACACGAACGTCAGAAGTTGAATCGTTCATCATTTTGAGCGCATCTGTAATCTGATGGCTGCCGATTTCACTTTCTTCCATTGCGCCTTTTATTTGCTGAACAAGCTGGTCAGTTTCTCGGATTTTCTTTGTTACTGATTGGAACGAATTTTTAGCCTCTGCCGAAGATACAACGACAGTTTCAATCGAATTTTGAATTTTCTGAAGTTCATCGCGGATCTGTTTTGACTGGCGGCTAGAACTTTCGGAAAGATTGTGAATTTCATCCGCAACAACGCTAAACCCGCGTCCTGCATCGCCTGCATGCGCAGCTTCGATAGAAGCATTCATTGCCAAAAGGTTTGTTTCGCTCGCAATTTTAGAAATAACTTTGTTTGCTTCCATAAGCATTTGGCTCTGTGCTTGAATTTGCTGAATCTGTTCGTCTACGCTGTTCTGTTTTTCAATTCCTGTAGTTGTGTCGTTTTCGAGAGAGATAAATGAATCAACCATATGCTCAGTGCTTCTTGTAACGGAAGAAATATTTCCAAGCATTTCTTCTACTGCTGCGCTGGCCTGAGTAACTCCAGACGACTGGTTTTCAATCATTGCATTTAAAGCTTCGATATTTTTCGTAATCTGGTTTACTTTGTCTGTAGTTTCCTCAACAGATTTTCCCTGCAATTCAATTTGGCTGCTTACTGTGCTTATATTTGAAATGATTTTGTTGATAGAAGAACTTGTTTCGCATGTTGTACCTGCCATTTCTCCGTCAACTTTTGAAAGTTCATCCTTCGATTCTTTTATCCGCATAATAATATGATGCAAATTTTGTGTAAAAGTGTTGAATCCCAAAACAACTTCGCCAACTTCGTCTTTTGTTTTTACTTCGATTCGTTTTGTTAAATCTGCAGCACCGGAAGCGATTTCGATAATTGAATTTTTAAGCTGAATGAGAGGATGAACTAACATTGTCAGATAAATAGAAGTTACAACCAAAAGTATGATTGCAATCATAATGCTTATAAAACAAATCTGGAAAGCGCTCTTTTTTGCCATCGAAACGATTTCTGTTTGGTTTATTGAAATTGCCAGCGACCAGTTTGTATGGTTAATTGGGCAGTAGAAAACGTAATTTGTTGCATTTCGTTCGCTGTCTTTGATAATTCCGGTTCCTTTTTGGCTCAAAATCATTTTTTGAGTCATTTCCTGATACCCTTTATAGCCGGATTCTTCATCGCTCATTACGTAAAAATTCTTCATGATTTTTTCAGAATCTGGATGAGCAATAATATTTCCTTTTGAATCGATTGCGTAGGTAAAACTGTTGTCGCTAAAATTCGACTGTGTAATTTGGTAATTCACCTTGCTCAAAGCAAGCGCGCCGACAATAACTCCCCAAAACGATTTGTTCGTGTTTGTTACTGGAGCAGAAACATAAAAAATGTAACCGATTCCGTCTGGAGATGGCACAGGATCAGAAATATATTGTTGTTTTCCGTTTGTGTAAATTGCCGTAAAAAAGTCTTCATGCGAAATGTCGGTGTAATTTCCGTTAGAATCGTACATTTTTCCGTCTTGGCCGGCAATTCCGATAAAATCAAAACTTGGATCGATTAAATCTTTGTTTTCTGTCAGATAATTGCAGGCAAGTTCATAATTTCCAGAAGTAAATGCCTCGCTGTTTGTAAAAATTCCAAAACTTTTAGAGAAAGAATCCAGCCAGTAAGTTAAACCGTCGGCTGTCCGTTCTGCAATTGTTGTAGAAAAATTTGTATAAGTTTCTGTGTTGTCTTTTGCAATCGAATGAACCAGAAAAAATGATAAAGTTGTAAATGAAAGTGCAAAAAAAACAAAAAGAAAGACTGCAAATTTAAAGGTGATCGAACGTAGTATATTTTTTATAGAAATTTTATGCTTAGAGTGTTTTGCGGTTTTCTGCTTTTTTTGTTTAGATTTTTTTTCTGATGGCGCATCTTCCAAAGCCTCTAAAACTTCGATATTTTCGTCAGAAGAATTTTGTTCATTAAAAGCAGGATTTCCGGTAGAAATAATTCTGTTGTTTTCAAGTTCTGGATTAAAAGGTTCGTTCATACAATCCTCCGAATAAAGAGCAAACACTCACCCGCCATTTTTAAATTGTCCAATATCTCTATTATCGTCTAAAAAAACATATCAATAAAGAAAAATAAACACTTTTTAGCAAAATATAACCAAAAATTCCTTAAAGTGCCAGTGTTGAAAAAAACATAAACTGTAGATAATATAAAGACAAGCGGTTTATTTTGAGTTTAAATTTTCCGGTCAAGCCAAAACAATTTCTCAGGAAATTCGATAGGGAAAATCATTGCTTGGATTTTTTGAACTTCGATATTTAACCTGAAAAATAAAATTATAAATTTTGGGTCATGCGGTTGCCCAGAAACTTTGTTCGCAGTTGTAATCGGCTTGTCAAAAAGGCAAAATTTTCTATATTTTGCGGTTTCGGCGGGCGCAACCGCAGCAAAAATAAAATTTGGACACCCGCACCGGGCTTTGCAGGGTTTCATTGTTTTGTTTGGCTTCGATAAGCTCAGCCGGCACAAAACAACGCTATGCGCCCTTCCAATCCCTTGCCCTAAAGGAATTTACTTATGAAAATCAATCAGCTCGAAAATCTTTTGTCGCAGAATGAATATCCAGGACGCGGAATTGTTGCAGGTCTTTCAGAAGACGGAAAATATGCTGTCAGCGCATACTGGACAATGGGACGCAGCGCTGGAAGCCGTAACCGCATTTTTACAGTCGAAACAGAAGATGGAAGCGAAGTTGTTCGCACAAAAGCATTTGATCCAAGTTTAATCGCAGGTGATCCAAGCCTTATAATTTATGCGGCAGTTCGTCAGTTCAAAAACAGTACAATCGTAACAAACGGTGATCAGACAGACACGATTTTTGAAGGTCTTAGAGAAGGAAAAACTTTTGAACAGTCATTGCGTTCTCGTAAATATGAACACGATGCTCCAAATTACACTCCGAGAATTTCTTCACTTTTAAATATAGAAAATGGAAAATTCGATTACGCAATTTCAATCTTAAAAAGCGATTTTGGAAATCCAGACAACACTTTAAGATTCACATTTGCATACGACAATCCTGTAAAAGGCCAGGGAAGATTTATTCATACTTATATGGGCAACGGAAATCCTCTTCCGTCGTTTGAGGGTGAACCGGAAGTTGTAGAAATCAAAGGCAATATCGAAGAATTTACCGACAAAATCTGGTCAAGTCTCAACGAAGAAAACAAAGTAAGTCTTTTTGTCCGCTTTATTGACATTCAGACTGGAAAATTTGAAGAAAAAATCATCAATAAAAACAAATAATGCAAAAAGTTCTTTGCACAACGCTCTTAATCGAAAAATCCCCTCAGGCTCTGCCTTTGGGGGTGGCTTGTATTGCTTCTGCCGTAAAAAACGATGACCGCACAAAAAATTTTTACAATGTTGAATTGTGTGATTTTTGCAAGGAATCTCCCGAAATAAAAAAGATTTTGTCCGAAGCAGAAATTGAAGCAGAAAAAAATGCCGGTGAAATGCAGACAGGCTCTTACATTGCTGAGCAACTGGCAAAAAAAAGTCCGCAAATCGTGCTTTTTAGCATTTACGTGTGGAATCATGTTGCTTTGGAAAATGCTGCCCGCTGTCTCAAAAAAATAAACCCGGAAATCATAACAATTGCTGGCGGTCCTGAAGTTACGGCAGATCCATTTGTCTTTGAGGGATTTGATTATACGATTGCAGGAGCTGGCGAAGAAGCCGCAGTTTTGCTTTTGGAATCGATTTTTAAAAATGCCGGTGCAGAAAAATTGCCCGAAATTCCAGGACTTTTCTATTTAAACGGCAAACCTCAGGTCTTCCAGTTTGCGAGAACTTCACCCTGCGCCTTAGAAAAACTTTCTTCACCATATCTTGACGGCACACTCGACGTTGCAAAATACGGCGGAGCTTTATGGGAACTTGCCCGTGGCTGCCCTTTTAAGTGTTCATATTGCTATGAATCCAAAGGCGAAAAAAAAGTAGCATATTTTCCGATGGAACGGATCGAAAAAGAAATCGAGCTTTTTGCCCAAAAAAAAGTTCCTCAGGTTTTTGTCCTTGATCCAACCTACAATGCGAGCAAAGAACGCGCCATTCAGATGCTCAGGCTGATTGAAAAAAAAACGCCGGACACTTTTTATTATTTTGAAGCGCGGGCCGAATTTATTGACCGCGAACTTGCAAAAGCCTTCAGCCGCGTGCGCTGTGCCCTGCAAATTGGAATGCAGAGCGCAGATCCAGAAGTCTTAAAAAATGTACATCGCACGCTCGACAAAAAAAAGTTCAGCAAAAATATTGGTTATCTTAACGAGGCAGGCGTGACTTTTGGCTTTGACCTGATTTACGGATTGCCGGGCGACACATTAAAAGGTTTTAAAAACAGTATTGATTATGCGCTCAGCCTTTATCCAAACAATCTTGAACTTTTTTGCCTTTCGGTTCTTCCAGGAACAGATTTGCACGATTCAGCAAAAAAATTTGGAATGATATGGGAACAAAAACCGCCTTACAACGTTTTAAAAACACCTCAATTTCCAGAGTCAGACTTGCAAAAAGCCGCTTCGCTTGCACGGGCGGTAAATCTTTTTTATACGCAGGGTCGCGCAGTAAGCTGGTTTAACTGCATAATTTACCATCTGCACAAAAAGCCGAGCGTTTTTCTTGGAGAATTTGAAAAATATCTTCGAGAAGAAAAAATTATGCTTCCGCCCGAACCAAAAATGCCGCAGATTAGAAAATTGCAGAAAGATTTTATAAAAAAACAATTTGAACAAAATCATCTTGCAAAGTATATAAATATAGTCAGCGATATGATAGAGCTTTACGGCGCTTTGAGCGATGCAGACGGCGACTGCCAGACATCAACCATAAAATTGCACTATTGGCCAGAAGACGTGCTCTCAGAATACGCAATGGATTTGCCATTTTTTTGCGCAAACGCCGAATTCCACCCATGCAAAATAAAAGTTCAGCCTTCTCCCGATGGCGCTGTTTTCAATATTGAATAAAAACCGTATGTGCCATAAAAATTTGGACCGCATTTTGCGTACAATCCGGCTTTTCACGGTTCCGCTTTCGCTCCATCCGCCGAGGCGGACGCATTCGCGCCGTTACAATCCGGGGTATATTATTCCCTTAAAAATTAACTTTTCTGGCTTAAACTCTTCAAAAAAGAAAAATTCAATTGACATAACTATGTTGTTAGTGTATGCTAACAACATAGTTAGCTTGTGCTAACCTAAGTGTACCTCATGGCAGTACGATTCTTAAGTTCTGACTGTTTCTCTGGAGTGTTGTACTGCCATATTTTTTTGGAATTTTTAATGGGATTTGAAGAAACTGTGATTCATTGCAGCGCTCCTGCGCTTTGCGGAATAAAACCTGCAAGCCTTTTTAGCCTTAAAAATGAATTTTATTCAACTAATCGAAGCCGGCTTTTTTCCTGGCGTAAAAATTTTTCAAAAGACAGGCGTTTTTTTGTTGTTCTCAAAAAAGACGACGGACGGGTTTTGATTTTTGTTTACGACAAAGGCTTGCTTGAAGAAGTTTGCTCCAAAAAGAAAAACCAGGAATACTTAAAAACTAAGGGATATGATGTTGAAAAAGGTTTTAATTCGATTTTGAGCGAACTTTTATTTCGGCTTGCCCACGAAAGCTCCTTTCCGCACGAAACTGGACTTTTTTTGGGCTATCCGCTCGAAGATGTCATAGGTTTTGAAACTCAAAATGCCAGAAACTGTGTGTTTAGCGGATTCTGGAAAGTTTATGGAGATAAGCAGGCTGCACTTGATTTAATGGAAAAGTACAGGCTCTGCACAGAAATTTGTATGTCGTGGTTCAGGCAGGGACTTAGCGTTCCTCTTGCTGCGCAAAAATATAAAAAAATGGAGGAAAATTTATGAAAACAGCAATTGTTTATTCTTCAACAACAGGAAATACGGAGCAGATTGCAAATGCGATTAAGGAAGCTGCGCCGGATGCATATTTTAGCACTGCTGATGTAGCAGACCCCTCAGAAGTTCTTTCTGCGGATTTAATTCTTTTGGGAAGCCCTGCAATGGGCGCCGAACAGCTTGAAGATTCAATGGAAGAGTTCTTTTCGGGAATTGAAGGCCAGATTTCTGGAAAAACCATAGGTCTTTTTGGTTCTTACGACTGGGGCGACGGTCAAATGCTCAGCGACTGGGGCGAACGTGTAAAAGCGGCCGGAGCAAATCTAAAAGGAATTGCAAAAGCTCAGCTTGCTCCAGATTCTCAGGCTCTTGAAGACGCAAAGGCGCTTTTAAACTAGTTTTTTTTGAAATTTGGTTGGTTGATATGTTGAATTCATTTTGAATTTTTCATATACTAATCAAACTTATCGGAACACCGAGGAAAGGAGGTGAAATTACATGGCAACAATCGTTGTAGACGAGTCAGAGAACCTCGAAAAAGCAATTAAACGCTTTAAGCGCATGGTTGAAAAAGAGGGCATTGTTCGTGAATGTAAACGCCGCGAATACTATGTAAAGCCTTCTGCAGAAAATCATCAGAAGAAAACTGCTTTGGAACGCAAACTTTTTAACAAAAGACGCAAGTCAGAAAAAAAAGATTACTAGTTCTAAAAGTGAACGGGCTGCTCAAATGGGCGGCCCTTTTTATTTATATAGCAAACAAAAAAACAATGAAAAAGATAAATAAAAATGACCGTTGGTTTTAAGCGAATGAAACTTTTGTCCAGCGGTCATTTTTTTGTTTAGTTTGATTCTGGTTTAAGGCCGTCTACCATAAATTCCGAAGGAATTCTTGACGGATGAGCTTCGTGGTTTACACAGGCCCAGGTTACGTCGGCTTCGGCGCTGATTTGACCGTCCGGTTTTTTGATAATCTGGTGCATCGTTCCAGAAACTGCGCCCATTTTGATTGGCCAGGTTTCGATTGAAAGTTCCTCGTGCATTTTTGCAGAAACTTTGTAGTGAATGTCTACGTGGGTTACAAAAAGATAGTAGCCTGCATTGAAGATTCCATCGTAGTTAAAACCTATTTTTTCCAGAAAGTCCATTCTGGCGGTTTCCAGATAGTTTAAGTAAACTGCATTGTTTACGTGGTTGTAAGAGTCGCATTCGTAGGGACGAACTTTTAATACCGTTGTAATTTTCATAATGAGAAAAGTGTAGCATAAAGTAAAAAAAATATAAAACGCATTAAAGCGAGGTTTTAATTTTCTGACAGTTCCGCAAGTTCGCTCCAGCGTTCGTAAGCATGGTTTAGGCGTTCTTCGGCTTTTGTGTATTCTTCTCCGGCTTTTCTCGCTTTTGTAAAGTCTGAATCAGCCATTTGCGCTTCGAGAACGGATTTTTTTTCTTCGAGTTCGAGAATTTCATTTTCGAGAGCTTCGAATTCTTTTTGTTCTTTATAAGTGCGGCGGCGAGGTTTTTCTGGCGAGCAGGCGTTGCGGGCGGCGTTTGAGCCCGCAGAAGGGGTAGCGGACAAGCCATCAAAGCGGAGAGAATCGGCGCTGCTTGCAGGGACGGTTCGTGGAGCGGCTTGGCTTGGGAGCGAGGGGAAGTCTTTCCCCTTTTCATTCTTGGACTGTGCTTTCTTTTTTTCTTCCAAAGTTTGCAGATATTCGGAACATTTGCCGACAAATCCGCTTATGCTGCCGTCTTCTTCCATTATGAAAAGTGTGTCGGCGATTTTGTCCATAAAATAGCGGTCGTGGCTTACGATTAAAAGACAGCCTTGGTAGTCGGTGAGGAACTGCTCGAGAATGTTCATTGTGAAAATGTCAAAATCGTTGGTCGGTTCATCGAGAACGAGAAAATTTGGGTTTGTGATTAGAAGCCGTACCAAAAAAACGCGTTTTCGTTCGCCCCCGGAAAGTGTGGAAAGCATTGAATGTTGGATTTTGCCTTCAAAACCGAATTCGTTTAAGAATTGGGAAGCGCTCAGGTCTTTTCCGTTGTTGCGGTGCACTATTTCGGCCGCTTCTTTTATGTATTCGAGGACTGTCAGGTTGAGGTTTGGAAAAACCGGATTTTGCTGGTAGTAGCCGATGAATGTATTTTCGCCTTTTTCGATTGTGCCGGTGTCTGGCGGAATTGTTCCGGTGATGATGTTTAAGAGCGTGGATTTTCCTGAGCCGTTGTTTCCGAAAATGCCGATTTTTTCGCCTTTGTTAAATTTGTAGGAAAAATTTTTGAGCACTGGCGTAAAGTTTTGTGCGGTTGAATCACCGGCTTCTTTTTCGCCGACGTAGCCTTTTGGAAAATTTTTTGAAATATTGTGCAGTTCGAGAATTTTGCCTCCAAGACGGCGGCCTGCCACTTCAAACGAAAATCCTTTGTCTTGCGAGAATTTTTCGCGGTTTATGAGGGCGTTGTCGCGCTGGATTCTAGCTTTTGCCTTTGTTCCGCGGGCGCATGGACCCCGCATGAGCCAGTCGCGTTCAATTCGGAGAACTGATTCTATTCGGCGTTCTGTATTTTGCTCGATTTCGAGTTCAATTTGTTTTTTTTCGAGATAAGTTGAATAGTTGCCTTCGTAAAGTTTGAGACGCTTGCGGTCAAGCTCGTAAATGCTGCTGCAAACTGCATCCAAAAAATATCGGTCGTGGGTTACCATAAGAACAGTACGTTTTGTTTCGTGAAGATAATTTTGCAGAAAGTAGATTGTTTCTATGTCGAGGTGGTTTGTAGGTTCATCGAGGAGAAGGAGCTTTGTGTCTTCGACGAGAACCTGTGCGAGAGCAACTTTTTTGAGCATGCCGCCGGAAAGAGTTCCCATTTTGCGCGTCATATCTTTAATTCCTAGAGTGCTCAAAATCGAGCGGACTTGAGATTCGTAGTTCCAGAGAGAGCCTTTGTCCATTTCTAGCGTAAGATTGTCGAATCGGTTTTGCTGTTCCTTGTTAAAGCCTTTTTCCATTAAGAGGCAAAGTTCTTCGTATTCGCGGATTTTTGAAAGTTTTGGGCTGTTTGACTTAAAAATGTGCTGTTGAATTGTGTTGTTGGCGTCAAATTGCGGATTTTGGCTTAAAAAACTTGCTCCGCTTTCTTTGTTTATAACGACAGTTCCTTCGTCTGGTTCGAGAACTCCGGCGATTGTAGAGAGGAGCGTTGATTTTCCAGTTCCGTTGCGTCCGATGATTGCGGCTTTTTCGCCTTCATTTAAGCCGAATGTTACTCCGGTGAATAAAGGACTTTCGCGTCCGAATTTTGCAAGGTTGCTGATAGATAAAATGTTCATAAAACGCTCCTGACGCACGGAAAAATTTGCACGAAGAGTAAGGAAACTGTGCCAAAAAAATATATCAAATTTTTGGAATTTAGTTGACAGGCGAGAAAAAGAAAAGTATAAATAAATTATGAACGATTGAACAATTATTCAAATGTTCAAAAGAAGGTGGCTTATGGAAGATGAAATTAAAATGCCGGACGAAGATGTTTTGATTGACCTTGCCGAGCTTTTTAAGATTTTTGGAGATTCGACGCGTGTAAAAATTCTTTTTTGCTTGCATGACGGAGAAAAATCTGTTGGCGAAGTTGCATCATTGCTTGGAATGACGGACAGCGCGATCAGCCATCAACTTAAAATTTTAAAAGACAGCAAGCTTGTGCGCGGGCGACGTGACGGAAAGCAGATTTATTATTCTTTAGACGACGGCCACGTTCTTTCGATTTTGAACCAAGGAATAGAGCACGTTTGCGAGTGATTTTTGATTTTGAATTTTAATTGAGGCATGATAAAAATTACATCCTTGTAATTTTTATTATCACAGTTTGTTCAAGCGATGTTTTTACAAATTGTGATTCTTGCCATCCCTGGCTCGCTGCTAGCGCGGAATTTTATGGGAGGATTTTTTATGGAAAATTTGGTGGAAGAATTTGAAAAAAATAATTTGGAAGAAAAGAAAAATGATAAGGAACCCGATATAAAAGAAAAAAACGGTACTGACATATGTCAAAACGAAGGATGTAAAAAAGAGTATGAACATCATCACAAACATTCCTGCCCATGCTGCCATGCCCACGATTGCGATGAAGACAATGAAGAACACGAAGAAGAAGGTGAGCTTTCGCTCAGACAGATAATTTGCGCAATTGTGCTTTTTGGCGCTGCGCTTGTGGTTGAGCACCTTTCGGTTTTTAGCCGGATGTTGGGTTCAATTCAATTTGGCCCGGTTGGAATGCAAAGGCTTGTTTTTCTTGTTTTGTATTTTGCGGCGTATATAATTTGCGGAAAAGATGTTATAAAATCTGCCGTAAAAAATATTTTGCATGGTGAAATTTTCGATGAAAAGTTTTTGATGAGCATTGCTTCTGTTGGAGCGATTTTTGTAGGCGAAATTGGCGAAGCCGTTGCCGTAATGATTTTTTACAATCTAGGAGAATTTTTTCAGGATTATGCCGTTGATAAAAGCAGAAATTCAATCAGCGCATTGATGGATATTCGCCCGGATAAGGCTTTTGTTGTCCGTAACGGAAAAATCGAAGAAGAAAAACCGGAAAATGTAAAAATCGGCGAAATAATCGAAGTAAAACCAGGCGAAAGAGTTGCTCTCGATGGCGAAATTGAAGAAGGTTCGTCATTTATGGACACAAGTGCGTTGACAGGAGAAAGCGTTCCTCGAAAAGTTGAAAAAGGAAGCGCAATTTTGGCTGGATTTGTAAATATCGAGGGCGTTGTAAGAATTCGTGTTGCAAAAACTTATGGCGAAAGCGCAGTCACAAGAATTTTGGAATTGACGGAAAAAGCTGCCGAAGCAAAGGCAAAAAGCGAAAAATTCATTACCCGTTTTGCAAAATACTACACTCCAATCGTTTGTATTCTCGCGCTTGCCGTTGCAGTTCTTCCGCCGCTTGCACTCAGCGTCTTTGCGCCGGAAATTTTTGCTCAGTACGGATGGCACACATGGGTTTACCGCGCGCTTATGTTCTTGGTTGTAAGCTGTCCTTGTGCGCTTGTAATTTCGGTTCCTCTTTCATTTTTTAGCGGAATTGGAGCGGCAAGCCGGCATGGAATTCTTATAAAAGGAAGCAATTATATCGAAGCCTTGAGCAAAATTGACACTGCTGTTTTTGACAAGACAGGCACGCTCACAAAAGGCACATTTGCGGTTTCAAAAGTGTTTGCGGTTGAAGGTGTTGGCGAAGATGAGCTTTTGGCGCTTGCGGCTCATGCAGAATACTATTCGGTTCATCCAATCTCAAAATCTCTTTGCACTGCACACCAGAAAATGAATTTAAAAAACGGGCTCGACAACAGTTGCTGCGAGCTTTGTATTCGTAAAAATGCAAGGGAAATCAGCGGCCACGGAATAAAAATCGAACTTGACCAAAAAACAGTTCTTGCAGGAAACGAAAAACTTCTGGAAAAAGAAAATGTTCAGATTGACCCAAAAATCAAAATTCAGCTGGAAGAAAAAAAACTTGCCGGAACAGTTGTTCATGTCGCAGAAGATGGCATTTACAAAGGCTGCATAGTCATAAGCGATGAATTAAAAAAAGATGCAAAAAAAACAATCGGCGCTCTCAAAAAATGTGGCGTACGTCAGACAGCAATGCTGACCGGTGACAACCAGAAAACAGCCCAAATTGTTGCAGGCGAGCTTGGAATCGACCGGCTTTTTGCAGGACTTTTGCCGGAAGACAAGGTAAACCGCGTAAAAGAACTTATTGAACAAAAAACTCAAAAAAAAGGCAGCCTTGTGTACGTCGGCGACGGAATCAACGACAGTCCGGTTCTTGCCTGTGCAGACGTTGGAGTGGCAATGGGCGCGCTTGGAAGCGATGCTGCAATCGAAGCGGCAGATGTAGTCATAATGGACGACAAGCCTGAACATTTAATCGACGCGATAAAAATCAGCCGAAGCACAATGGCGGTAGTTTTGCAGAACGTAGTTTTGAGCCTCGGAATAAAAGCTGCAATAATGGTTTTAGGCGCAGCCGGCATAACAGGAATGTGGCTCGCTGTATTTGGCGACGTAGGAGTAACATTTTTTGCCGTCTTAAATGCAATGCGAATTTTAAAAAAGTAAAAAAAAGGAGCTTCCGGCGGCAAGCCGCCGTCAGGCTTTCCGTACTTCCGCTGTCGCTCCATTCGACGCAGCAAGCTGCTTACGAACGCCTTCGGCGGTACTCCAATCCTTAAGCCGGGTTTTGACTTAATTGGCCGAATGTCGGGTTTTAGTAAAACAGTTTCCAAAAATTGCCGTGTCAAGCGCGGAAATGACTCTTAAACTGCTGTTCTTATCAAAACTCGACATTTGGGTTAATAATATTTTTATAATAACTTGTTTTTTACAGATTTGCTGTGTCTTAGATTTTATCTGCTTGCTACAATGTCTATATTTTGAGAGTTTCTGGAGTTTTTTATGAAAAAAAAATTTATTAGCGCTATTTGTGCTGCGTTTTTTTCTGTTGCGGGGCTTTTTGCCGCTCAAATTTCTGCCAATGACAAGTCAGACGGCTGGGCTTCTTTTTCCGGTACAAAAGACCTTTCCGGAAATGCCGTTGTTCCGCCGTCGGCTTATGGCACAAATGGCGGAGCTGGCGCTTCTGTTGTTTTAACTGTTACTAACCGCGAAGAGCTGCTTTCTGCCTTAAAACAGGGAGAGCGCCGGATTATTTATGTAAAAGGTATAATCGACATGACAGACACAGGCAGCGGTTCTCTTTTGCCAGAAACTGTAAACGGTTCAACTGACCAAATGGACAGACTTTTAAAAGAAAAAACAGCCGGAACTGCTCTTCCTGTAAATTCTTATAAAGAATGGAAAGAAAAATACACTGCAAGTTTTAATTACAATGAAGATCAGAGCGGAAAAATTGCAGAACTTCGCACTGAGCTCAACAATTACTGGCGCGAACTTGTATTTTTGCGCTTGCAGGACAACACGACCTTAATTGGTCTTGATGAAAATTCTGGAATTGTAGGCGGAAGCGTGAGCATAAAAAAAGTGCAGAACGTAATCATAAGAAATTTGAGCTTTACAAACTGCTACAATCCTTTTCCAAAAATTGAAGAATCAGACGGCTTGAACGCAGATTTTGACTGTATTGCAATTCAAAATTCAAAATATGTTTGGATAGACCATTGTTCTTTGAGCCCGAAATTTAGCCACAAAGAAGTTGAATCCGACAAATATCTTACAAAAGACGGAGTAAGCATAAAATGGCAGGTTTACGATGGACTTTGCGATATTACGAATACAAATGATTTTGTTACGGTAAGCTGGTGCAAATTCTACAACCATGACAAAACCATGCTGATTGGAAACAGCGACAAAAAAACTGCTGACAGGCTCCATCAGACAATTACGCTTCATCACAACTGGTTTGACAAATGTACTCAGCGGCTTCCAATGGTTCGTTTTGCAACAATACATATTTACAACAATCTTTATACAAATACAGAAAGCCGCGGAATTGACCGCCGTGCAGAATGCCGCATTTACAGCGAAGCAAATTTTTTTGCAGACAAAGAAAAGTCTGTTACTTCAAATACTTTTGGCTCAATGTACGATGTTGCAAGCAAAAATATAAAAACCGCCGGACTTTCGCAAAAACCGGAATGGATTCCTGCTGATTATTATTCTTACAAGGCGGACAGCGCAGAAAACGTTGAGCAGATTGTAAAATCCGGTGCCGGAAATGGAAAAGTTTTGGTAAAAAAATAAAACTTTTTAAGTAAAACTTAGCCCCGGCTGTAGCCCCGAAGTTTTCAGGGTGGTTTTAACCGCCCTGAAAATGCAGCAAAAGCGGAAGGGCGCAAGACGGGTTAGAAGGCAGATTGTGCTCCAGAAATTTTTTAATCGGCCGGCAAAAAAAATCTTTTGAGGTTTCCATAAAATGCAAATTTGTTACATAATGCTTATATGAAAAAAAATGTTTTTAAGTATGCAAAAATTGCTGGAATTATTTGTGGAATTATTGTTGCGCTTGCCGCTGTTTTTAACATTTGCATTTACAATTTTGTTTTTCTGCCGAATTTTAGCCGGGCTGCAAAAGAACGCACTGTTGAGCACGAGATTAAATTTTATGCTGGCGAAGAAAATTACAAGCGTCATCTTGCCGACAGCGAATATATTGATTCTCTAAATCTTCCTTTAATCGAAATTACGAGTTTTGATTCCTTAAAATTAAAAGCGATTGTCTGGAATTCTGAAAATTCTTCTTCTTGCCGCGGAACTGTTCTTTTGATGCATGGTTTTCACTCTGGGCCTGTGCGGGAATTTGCGACAATCGCCAGATTTTTTCATAAGATGAATTTTAACGTTGTTATGCCTTATCAAAGGTCGCACGGTTTGAGCGAAGGAAAATTTATTACTTTTGGAATAAGGGAACGTTATGACTGCCGCGACTGGATGTTAAAAATCAATGAAATTTACGGAAACGACTTGCCGCTTTTTGTCGGCGGAATTAGCATGGGCTGTGCAACTGTCACAATGGCTTCTGGGCTGGATTTGCCGTATAATGTGCGTGGAATTATTGCCGACTGCGGATTTACTGAGCCTTATGAAATTGTGCGCTGGACAATGACGGACGAAATGCGCATTTGGCCGGGAGTTGCGAAAATTCTTCTTGATTCTGCCGGCTGGTACTGCAAAAAAATTGGCGGTTTTGGATTAAAAGAATATTCAACCTTAAAAGCCCTCGAAAAAACACAATTGCCGTTTTTGTTTATAACAGGAACTGACGACCATACTGTTCCTTACGAAATGACCGTAACGAATTTTATGCTTTACAAGCAGCGTTTTCCAGAAAAGACAAAATTGGTTCTTTTTGAAAACGTTCCCCACGCAGTTTCTTATATTGTGGATTGGGACAGATACGAAAAAGAACTGACAAAATTTGTCGAAAAATATAATTAAAAGAGTAGATGTTTTTTTGAAGTTGCGATTTTTTATTCTTGTTGTGAGGAAATGGAATTTTGCAATTTTTGAAAATAAAGACAAAATATGTGCTTTTAGCGCATAATGCCTAATATAATCAACAATTATAAAAGCAAGGATGTTTATCATGGTTGAATTTAAAATTGCTCCGTCAAATACGGGAATAATTGCCCAGACTTTTAAGAAAATTAAAGAAATAACGGCCAGCGGTTCAATTGATATTGATACGCCTGTCCGTATTTTGCTCGCTGCCGGAAAATATCCTGGAATACTTTCTTATAATCTTCCAAACCCGCTGATTCTTGAAGGAATGGCCGGAACAAAGCCGGAAGATATTGTCCTGCTTGCAGAAAATTGCGAAGCTTTTCATAAAGATACAGAAAACCGTGCTGTTTTTGTGATTGGACCGAATGCGTCTGAAGTTACATTGCGCGGTTTTACGATTGAAAATACTCACTTAAAAAGTTGCGATGACGCTTCTTTGGGAAATCAGGCGGAAGCATTGTGTTTTCATAACCAGAACGGGAGCCTTTTGTGTCAGAATATGCGTTTTATAAGCCGTCAGGACACTGTTCACGTAAAAGGTTTTAGCCGTTTTGAAGATTGCTACATTACAGGCGACATTGATTTTATCTGGGGATATTGCGACACTTCGGTTTGGGTAAATTGTAAAATTCACACAAGAGAGGACAACCGTCCAGGAATCAGACCTGCTTATGTTGTCCAGAGCCGCGCGCTAAATTCAAGACCGGGATTTATTTTTGTGGACTGCACTTTTACGGCAGACAGAAGACCGGAAGGAAGCGAGCTTTGGATTGGAAGAAGTCAGGGAACTGGAGCAAAAGACAGTGTTGACCGTTGGGACAGCATTGCCTTGATTGACTGCAAGATTGACGAAAATTACGATGATAGAATTTGGACGGACGAAGACGGCAAAAAAACGGTTTATCCTGAAAAAGGCTGCAAGGATTTTGGTTGGCGAGAATTTGGCACAAAGCGCATAAATTCAAATGGCGATGAAATAGCAGACAATACGGCAGTTAGAAATCCGCACGGATATTTTATGAAAAAAGAGGAAGCAGATTCACTTCGCAACGAATTTGCGCCGTCGGTTTAAACTGCGATTTATTGAACAAAACCGCGTATTTATTCAAAATTACTTCTTTTTAAAGTCTTGCCGTAAGTTTTTCGGTCAGCAATAATGAAAGAAATCTTATTTAAACAGCCTCGGAAAAATTCAAATTGAATAAAATGCTGTCAAAATAAAAAAGTGATTATTAAAAATGGAGGATTTTCAGACAAAATGACAAACTTGAACCTAAAAAAATTCGGCGCAAAACCGGACGGTATTTTTAATAACGGAGAAGCTTTTAAAACTGCGTTTGAAGAAATTGTGAAAAACGGAGGAGGAAAGCTTACTGTTGACGCTGGAAATTGGCTTACAGGTCCAATTGATATTCCATCGGACACAACACTTGAGCTTTCTGAAGGTGCAAGAATAGTTTTTGTCGATGATCCAGCTTTGTATCCTCCTGCATTTACCCGTTGGGAAGGTGTTGAATGTTATGGAATGCATGCTCTTGTTCGTTCTTCCGACTCAAAAAACATAAAAATTACTGGAAAGGGCACAATTGACGGCAATGGTGAAAGATGGTGGAAAACCGTAAAAGATAAAAAAGCACGCAAGCAGTCAAAACCGGAAGAACCGTACGAAATCGCGCTTGCAAAATTAAATCCTGGCTACGAAAATCAGGCTGGCGGCGGCGGCGGACGCGAAACTCAATTCTTGCGCCCGGCTCTTATTGAATTTATTAACTGCGAAAATGTTGTTCTCGAAGGAATTAAAATTGTGGATTCTCCTTTCTGGACAGTCCATCCGATTTATGTAAAAAATCTCACGCTCGAAAAAATTCACATTGAAAATCCATATTCTGCTCCAAATACAGACGGAATTGATGTTGATTCGTGCGAAAATGTAAAAATAATTGACTGCTTTGTTGCCGTTGGCGATGACGGAATTTGTATTAAATCTGGTTCTGGTCCTGACGGAATTCGGGTAAACCGTCCAACTGTAAATGTTGAAGTAAAAGGTTGTACAGTAAGAAACGCACACGGTGGAATTGTTCTTGGTTCGGAAACTGCCGCAGGAATGAGCGGAATTCACGCAAGCGACTGCGATTTGTCGGGTACAGACCGTGGAATTCGCATAAAATCTCGACGTGGACGTGGTGGCGATATTAACGATATTGAATTAAAAAATCTTGTAATGAACGATACTCTTTGTCCGATTGCAATGAATATGTACTACAAATGTGGAATTACAGACACAAAATCTCCGCTTTTCAGCCTCGAAAAAATGCCTGTAACAAGCGAAACTCCTAGAATCCACAATGTAAAAATTATTGGATGCAAGGGAACTGGCTGTAAGGCAAGCGCTGGATTTATCGTTGGATTGCCAGAAATGCCGATTGACAACCTCGAAATCCGCGACTGTCATTTTACGACAGACGAAAATTCTGACCGCTCACCAATGGAAAGCGATATGTTTTACGGATTGCCAGAAGTCAGCGTAAAGAGTTTCCGCATAAGAAATGCTCCAGGCGCAAAATTCGAAAATGTAACAATCGAAGGTCCAAAAGAAACCTTTATTTACGAATAATTTTTCTTTTCTGCAAATTAAAAAGTTCAAAATTGGATTAAAAGGCCGGATGACGACAAGTTTTTCGGCCTTTTTTATGTGCAGAAGGTTTTTATACGGCAATTTCTTCTCACTCATATAAAAAACTCGACAAAAATTTTATAAGTGGTATAATATTTTGTTAGATTAAAAAGTTTTTTTTGAGGGGGAGAGTATGAAAAAAAACGTACTTTCTGTTTTTGCGGTTATTTTGACCGTCTTTTGTGGATTTTTTTTATCCTGTGAAGTTGGACTTGGAGATTCGATTGATACAAAAGCTCCGGCAGTTGAAATAACTTCACCGTCAGCAGATTATATTGTCCGTGATGAATTTACAATGAGCGGAACTTGGAGCGATGACGGCGAATTAAAGGAAATAGACGTTGTTCTTAAAAATACTTCGACTAAAAAGCAATATCCGGAAACCGATTCTTTTAAGGCGACAATTATAAAAGAAGGCGGAAAAGATGGAGGAATTTGGACTTGCAAAATAAATCCGCTCTCGGAATCTAAAATTCCAGACGGTTCTTATGAAGTTTCTGTTACGGCGATTGATACTGCTGGAAACAAAACTGGCGCAACTAAAGGTTTTGTAATCGATAACACTCCGCCTCTTCTTTCTCTTACCAGGCCTTCAACCAAATTTAGCGATGACGGAAGCAGCGCTGATTCTTATGGGCAGGATTTTTCGATTGCCGGAAGTGTAATGGATTCAAGCGATGTGGATTCTGTCGAAGTGGAAATTTACAGCGCAGAAGGTGATGATAAAGACCAGCTCAAAAAAACAGTTGTCTTAAAAAATGTTCCTCCGACAATCGATTTGTCTGTTGCAAAATGGGGAAGCGAAGCCTACGAAAGCATTTATGGAACAGACAAAAATGCCGGAACAAAAAAATACTGGTGCAAAATTTCAGTTTATGATTCAGCACGTAAAATTCCGGAAGAAGAGGGCGACAAAGGAAACTGCGCCGCATATTTTTATTTGAATAATGAAATTTCTTCCGATGTAATTCAAACTGTAAAACTTACAAACGCCTACTATATTTTAAATGGAACTTATGACGTTACGGACGAAAACCGAGAAATTGTCGAAAAAGCAAAGTCCGCGCTTTCTCAAAAACAGCTTCAAAAAGCAGTTTTTTCTCTCAATCCGCTGAACAACCCTTCTTACGAACTCTCTGGTTATACTGGACTTGATGATTTAAAAAATGCATCTGGCTCGAATCAGGAAAAAGGCTATTTGAACGATTCTTCGTGCGAACTGATGAATAAAACCAAGCAAACAGTAAATATTTCTGCCGGCCTTGACCAGATTCCTCTCGACAAAGACACAATTGGAATTTTTCTGCAGGAATGTGACAAAAACGGAAATATCATAGAAAATGCCGAAAAAATAACATTGCTTGCTCCATGGAAAGGCCAAAAAGATTCCGACGGAAACAGAAAAATTCTAAATGAACTTTCAGAAGAGCAGCGTTCCGAACGCGAATCAAAAATCACTCCGGTTGGTTCTTATGCTTATAAGGTGATTGTCGAAGTAAACAGCGTTATTCATCCAGAATTAAAAGCCGGAAAATATTATGTTTTGGGAGTTGATTGTTATGATCAGAACGACAACGAAGCAAACAACGCCGGAAATGAATATGCATTTAAATTAAGCGCAACCGCCACCGCTCCAGTTGTAAAAATTGACGGCGAAAAAAGTTTTTATGCAAATAAAGAATTTGAAATTTCTGGAACTGCAACTGTAAGTCAAGATGACCTTGAAATCGAGCTTTTTGCATACATTGATTCGACAGAAGATGAATTTTTTGCTTCGTCTGCGGACGGAAGAATAAATTTTGACAAAAATACAGGAAAATTCTCTCTAAATGTTCCCAAATCTGTTTTTGAAGGAAAATCGGCATTTACAGTTTTTGTTCAGGCCGGAATAAAGTCCCTTGACGGAAACCGCGGAACAGATCAGGTTCAAGTGAATTTTGATGATGAAGCTCCGGTTATTTCAGAAATTTCTGTAACTCCGATTCTTGAAGAGGACAATGAAGAAGCCGTAAACGGAATAATCACCGTAAAAGCAAACATTTCTGACAACGGAATTATAAACAAAACTGAATATTCACTGATGCAGGAAAATGGCGAAAAAAGCGGGCGCATCCTGGTTTCAAATATAAGTTCTTCTGGATTTAAAGTTGATACTACGAAATTTGATGATAACAAAGAACTTACAATAAAAATTTACGCAACTGATGTTTCTGGCAACGAAGGAATAAAATTAAAAACTGTAAAAATAAATCAAAGCAGCGACAGTCCAAAAATTAAATTCTCTAATATTGATGATAAAGTAAAAACTGTCGCAGAAATAAAAAACGGACAGAAAAATATTCTTGGAACAGACAATAATCACACTTTAATTGGTTCCGTTGAAGACGATGATGGCATAAAAACAATCAAAATTTTCTATCAGAAAATTGATGTTGAACAGGTTGTATCTGGCAAGGAAATTGAGTGGAATGAAAGTTCAGCAATTGTTATCAAAAAAGATGCCGCTGGTTCAACAAGTTTTACCTTAAAATTTGACGAACTTCCAAAGGACGAAGGCGCTTACCTTGTAAAAGTTTTGGCAGAAGATAAGCTTTCTCAGACATCTTACAGTTCTGGAAGTTCTGGACCGTTTCTTGTTGCAGTGGACAATGGAGCACCTCAACTTGCGGTTTCAACCGTGAGCGGCGCTTTTCAGGCTGCAAATTCTCAGTTTACGGTTACAGGTTCGATAGACGATTCTTCTGCGGAAATCCGATGCTATTCTGACGCAAATTGTTCTGGCGAAGGAGCTTCGATTAAAATATCGAAAAATGCAGGAACAGACGGAAGATTTTCTTGGAATTTTGAAGAAAAAACTGGAAGCGAAGGAAAAACTCTTTGGTTTAAGGCAGAAGATTGCTTTGGTCAAAGTTCAAAACAAAAATTCTCATATATTGTCGATACTTTGCCTCCGACATTTACAATTGAAAGCGTAAACGGCGAATCTTTTAATGAGGCAGAAAAAGATAAGTCTGGATTTGTAAGAAAATACGGCAATAATAAAAATTATTTTACTCTGCGCGGAACTGTAACAGATCCTTCCGAAAAAGATGACAAAACCGACTGTTCTGGTTTGGGCGAAAGTTTCTTCTATATTCTTTCTGAAAATGAGCCTGAAAAAGACCAAAAAGGTTTTTACAAAAACGTTGCTTCAGCCTGGAAAAAGTGCGCAATTTCTCCAACGAATGATGGTTTTGAGTGGTCGGCACCGATTGATTTAAGTTCGTATGAGGAAAATGTTCCTTATACGGTTTATCTTGCTGCAATCGACAATGCCGGAAACGTGTCCGTTGCGGAGAAAAATCCGAGCGCAAAAATAATAATCACCTTGGACTCGGAAGCTCCGGAAATTAAGGCTTTTGAAAAACTAGAACCGACAAAGCTTGTTTTAAAAGCAAGAGATTCTGGAAGCGGAATTAAAGATGTAAAATTTTTGCGTAACGGAACAACGGTTCAAAAAACACAGGAAAAAACGACAGAAACAGTCACAGAAGCTGAAGGCGCAAAAAAAGAATTTGAAGTTTATACGTTTATTCTCGAAAAAGAAGACGTTCCGGAAGGAACAAGCCGCTTTAGAATCGAAGTAACGGATAAAGCGGGAAATACAAAATCGTCAGACGACATAGAAATAAAGAATTTTGCCCCAAGCATTTCTCTTGTTACGGATGCGGACTCAAATGAACAGAAAAATAAATTTCTTTATTCAAATAAGGATATAATTGTAACTGCGACCGTAAAAGACGAAAACCAGATTGCTTCTCTTGATTGGAGAGAAGGAGAGACAATTTCCGGAAATGTTGCAATTGAAAAAAATAATGAAAAGCAGGACTTAAAAATTACAATTCCTGCTCCGGCAAATGATTCTGGAGAAACGACAAGAATTTTTACGGCGACAAATGTTTACGGACTTAGTTCTGAGGCAGAAGTAAAATACATTTTCGATGTTACAAAACCGGAATTCAAGGCTGAATACGAGATTGACGGAAATCAAAAATACTCTCTGTTTGGAAAAAGCGGCGCCCAGGTAAAAATGAATGCGCACGATTTTTCAGAAATTTGGTTCAATTCTACTTCGTTAATGCTTGACGGTTGCTTTGAAGAATCAACCAGCGGAATAAAAAGTATTCGTTACGAACTTAAAAACAAAGACGGAACGATTCTCTCTCAGGGAACGAGCCTTAACGGTTCAGAAAAAGAAAATTACAAATTCTTCAATATAACTGTATCTGATTTTGAAAACAGCACAGAAAATCACTTAAAACTTTATGCAAGTGACAAAGCCGGAAATGAGCAGACAGCAGAATGGATTGTAAAAGTGGACTCAAAAAATCCAGAATTAAAGGAAAATTCTTTGTCTGTAGACGGCATAATTGAAGATGCGGACAAAAAACTTAGCAACGGCAAAAACGACGTTGTAATAAAAGGTTCAGTTTTTGACGAGTTGAGCGGAATTTCAAAAGTTCAGGTTTCTCTTGACAATGGAAAATTTGAAAAAGATGCAGTTTTGAGCGAGTCTGAAGAAATTAACGGAAAAAAATTTGAATTTACGGTTTTGAGCGCAGAATTATCTGCCGGAAATAAAACAGTTTATGCAAAAATTTTCGATAATGCAGGAAATTCACCAGAAATAAAACTTTTTGACCTGGTAATCGACAAAAAATCTCCGACGGTAACATTTATTTCTCCAAAAGATGCTGATTCAGAGGCTGAAGGAATTCAAGTAAACAAAACGATTGCGTTAAAAGGAAGCGCAGACGACAAAGATGATTTTGGCGACGGCAGATTTGATAAAGTGACCAAAATTTTCTATTCAACTGAAAAAAATTCTGCAATTGAAAACTGGAATGATTTAAAACTTGAAATAAATGGAGCTTCTAACTGGAGCGCAGAATTCAATACGGCACGACTTTCTGACGGAAAATATTTCTTTAAGGCGGAGGCTGTCGATAAAGTCGGAAACGTTGGCTATTCAGAACCTATCGAGCTTGAAATTGACCAAAATAGTGACCGTCCTGCAGTCAAAATTATTTCTTTGGAAGCTTCTGGCCAGATTGTAAGCAACAGCAAAATATCTGGAAGTGTAGGCGATGATGATGGAATTGACTGCTTGTATTATTCAACAGATTCTGCGGATTTAGAAAAAACTCCTGAACAAAGCAGCGGTTGGAAAAAGCTTGAACTTTCTTCGGATAAAACCTGGAGTTTTGAGCTTTCGGACGAAGGAAATTACGATATTTATTTCTACGCAAAGGATCTTGAGGGCGGTGTATTTTATACAAAAAATGACAACAAATTGGAAAGACCGTTCATTCAGTTTGATTCGAGTGAAAAATCGGATAACCAAAATCCTGTAAGAATTTCTCTCGATAAAACCGCTCCGTCTTTAAAGAACATAAAATGTGCGGTTTCGTCTGGAACTGAACTTCCTACGGAAGAATCTGTTTGGAAAGACCCGTACAATTTTGGCATAAATCTTGGAAATAACAGTCCTTATCTTTTTGTTCAATTTGAAATTGAAGAAAACGTCTCGATGAACGATTCTGCTTTTGACGACGTAAAATTGAGCCTTGGCAATAAAGTTTTGGATTTGGCAGGAAAACTTGAACGGACCGGAGATTTATCTTCTGACGGAAAATTGTCTTACACAGTAAGCGCGCTTGATTCAAGAAATTTTAATGTTGAAGGCAAAACTACAGTTACGGTTACGGCAACTGATAAGTCCGGAAGAACAAGTTCAAAAGATTTTAATGCCACGATAGATAATGCTGCGCCAACTGTTTCAATAGATGAAAATTCAATTGAAAATATAACTGGAAAATGCGCAATTACCGGCAATGGCAGCGATCCGAGCGGAATTTCGATATTCAATTACTTGATTCCGACAAAAGAACAGGTAAAGACTGGAGTAACCAAAAATTCTGAAGGCTGGATTCCTTTAAAAACGAGCACTGGCGAAACAATCAATGACTATTCAGAGCCGTTAAAAGAACCTCAGTGGAAAATTGAATTCAATTCATCTTCGTTTGAAAAAACAGAAAATTTGGAAAGTTTAATTTATTATGCGACTGCTAAAAATGCTGACGGAAGTCTAAACTACGCTGAAGAAATTTCTGGTGACAAAAACAAAGTAAATGTTCCGGTTTATTTTTATGTTGAAGATGCAACCGGAAATGCTGAAGTCGTAAAAGAAAAAGTTCCTGTAAATGTTCGTGGCGGAATTCCGACGGTGGAAGTTACATCGCACGAAGATTTTGCAAAAACTGGAAGCAGTGTGATTTTGCAGGGAAGCGCCGATGATGACGAAAAAATTTCTTCTGTAAAAATTACAAAAGTTGAATACGCGGTTGACGGCGAAATTACGGATTCTACGGATTGGCAGCCGATTGATGATTTGTCTGGAACTGGAATTGTCGTAAAAGGCAATATTTCGGAAAATCCAGCTCAAATTATTGCAGAAGGCACAAGAAACTGGAAAGCAGGAATTGACGTTTCAAAAATAAAAATTGAAAATGCCGTAATTAAGGCTCTTCGCTTTACTGTCGAATCTTATGACGAAAACGGCACTTCAAGTTCATTTGCTTATCCGGACGCAGATTCTGCAGAAATTTGTCAAATTAGAATTTATGTTGATTCTGGAGTTCCAGAAGTTGGAAAAGCGTATATTGTGGGATTTGATTCGAAGCCAGAGGGCGCTGATGAAGTTCCTGTCTGGGAAAAATCATATTCTGCCGGAATGTGCTTTAGCGGCAAAAAGGCAAAATTCTGGTATTTAAAAACTGTTGTAACCGATGACTCGAGCGTAATTGATGTTGGTTTGAGCATGCAAAGCGGAAATGGTTATATTTCAGCAATGAAAGAATTTGACAGTTCTGAAAGCGAAGCTGCACGCTCAAACGGGACAATTACTTTTGGTGCAAAAACGGCAGAATATACGGTTTTGATTCCAATCGATGTAAAAGAAGAAGGAAATGTTTATGCAACACTTTCGTTGAACGACGGACAACATTCTGGAGTTGAGACGAATTATGCATTTAAGATTGACAACACCGCGCCTGCCCTTTACGCCACGGACAATAAAAAACTTGCTGCCGAAAATCCTGAAAACTTGCGGCTTACAAGCCGTGGTGAAAATATCGGCCTTGTAAACGTAATTGAAAATTCTGACGGCTCGTATACTTTTGGCGACGAGCTTGAAGAAAGTGGAAGCTCGCTTGATTTTGTCGCGGTTTATTTTAAAAAGCCGGCAAATGCAGAATTCGACACAACGGAAAGAATTTTCAATCCGCTTTTTGCAACGACAGAAACTCAGAATAATAAAACCGAAGTTGCTGATGTAAAATCAGACGGAAAAGTTTACATCAACTCAGAAAATCTTCCTGCGCTTTATAAAAAAGCGACTGTTGAAAACTTGGAACCAAATGACGGAAAGTCAAAAATCACTTTTGCTGGACTTGGAAGCGACTTTAACATTAACGGCAAAAACTGGAATCCCGAAATTTCAAAATTTGGACTTGTTAAGATAAATGGAACTTATCACAGAATTTCAGAAATCGAAGGCGATTATGCAATTATTGAAGACGAACTTTCGGCTGGAGAAACAGAGGCTGAATTCATCTACGCGCTTTTGATTGATCACGAAGTGATGGAAGGTTTTGATTCTACTTCCGAAACTGGAGTTTCAAACGATGATGGTGATGGGCTTGTCGAAATGGTAAAACGCAGCGGTTCAAAATATAAATGGACTGCAAGTGTTTATTCGGACAATATTCCCGACGGTCCGGCAGAAATTCACGTTGTTGCATTTGATCAGGCAGGAAATTCAAATTACGGCTATGTAAAGACGAGCATTCAGAACAATCGTCCGAGAATTTCGCGTGTAATGCTTGCAACCGACCTGAATGGAAACGGAAAATTTGACTTTTATAACGAAAAAACTTCGATTCTCAATGATTTGTCAGATGACAAAACCGTTACGAGCGGAACTCAGTTTGGCGAATTTGTATTTTATTCAACATTAAAGGTGAACAGTGGCTCTTCAAGCAACAAAGGCGATGCTCAGGCGAACGTTGTTTTAAATGGAAGAATTTTCAAAGTAAAGAAAGATCTGCTTGTTTTGCCAGAATTTGTCGGAGGAAACGGTGAGCTTGGCTATACTTACAGCCTTGAAAATTCAAAAGAAGTTGCTTTGCCTGTCAACGGAGATGTAATTGAACTTGCTAGAACTTCTGAAAAACTGAATCTTGCAGACAAAAAAGGAACAAAACAGAGTGCGGAAAGTTTGGTTCAGACAGATGATGCTCAAAAATACGGCGGTGTTTTCTTGAAAATGGACAGTTCAGATTCAAAAGTCGCTGGTCTTGATGACGGTAGTGTAAAATATCTTGCATTTACGTTTTGGGACAAAACGGACGAAACAAATCCTGGAACTGACAGTTTGTGGGCAATGATAAATATTCCTGCAATAATCGATGTTAAGGATACAGAAGAACCAAATGGAACAATTAAGCCGTTCTGGTGGAACAGCAAGGAAGATTCAAGTTTTGTCTATGATGACGACGGACAGCCGCTCGGACATATTGATTTGCCGGGAGCTGGCGAAACAAAACCTGGCGTTTCTGGCGAAATATTCATAAACGGAACAAGTTTTGACGACACAAGAATCGGCGAGATTCATATTGTAAAGCCTAATGGAACTGCCGGTGGAGATGGTGATGTAAAAATCATCTGGAATGAAGACGGTGAATGGAAAGTTTCTGATGGCGCTGAGATTTTGAGCGAAGAAGAACCAAGTCAAGACGGACACACGATTACTTGGCGTTACAAGATTGATATGACGCCTTATGGAATTGCAACTGACAAAAGCGTAAAAACTTATGTAGTTGATGCTCAGGCAAATAGTCAGGATATTTCTTCTGAAAGCCAGCAAACGACCGGAGAAAAACCAACTTGCGTTTATAATATGGACTTTGTTCCGTACATAAAGAGCATTTATCCGGCAGTTTCCGGAAGCGCTAACCGCTCAAGACTTGGAAAATTCCCTGTACGCGCAGGCGAAGACATGGTTATTGAGGGAATGAACTTTGCGAAAGGCGCAAGCTTCACGGTCAACTTCTACAAGTCAAAGACAGACGCGGACGGAAAAAGTGTTGCCGGAAATATTATTTCTTCTGAAAGTCAGAGTGGAACAATTTTAACAGTCGGACAAATCACCGTAAAGGCACCTGAATATTCACGTTGGGTTGAAGTCGTAGTTGGCGGAGTTGCGACAAGAAACAACACGAACGAGAACAGCGGCTGCAACATCGAAGAAGGCTATGTCGCAGGCGCAGAGAACGAAGCAAAGAAAATAGATAACGGTCTGTCAAAAGCCAATAAAGCCGGAACAAATTTCTGGACCGACGACAGATACATCAGCGTCTGGAAAGTAGGAACGACGTTTGACGGAAGCATTAATCCGCACAGCGGACTTGTAAAGAAAATCCGGAAAGAGGACAGCATAAATTCTAGCGGAAGGGTTGGTCTGAAAAAGAAAGGAAGTCAGATTCTGCCTACCGCTGACATGACCGACGGTTATTTAGGCTTCATATCATCTGATGATATGCGTGTTTATGTGTACGAAGGTACGACACAGAATGTAGCTATGTCTCCGACATCGGATGTTTCTCTTTTCACGGCTCCTGTGGATGCGGTTGACATGGTTGTGCTTGGCGGACTTCCATATTATGTTTTGCAGACAAACTATGTTGGAAACGTGAATGCAAACTGCTGGGGACCTGGACTCATGATTGCCCGTGAGGGATTTGCTTACGAAAAAGGTACATACGAGGGAACGACTGGATTGGGCGAATCCTCGTTAAAGTGGATTATAGAACGGCAGGGAAGCAATAACTCTGCGACCGGACGCAATTCTTCCGACGGTTACGACAGTATTCTCTATCAGTTCAAGAATCCACGAATTGCAGGCTGGCATACGGATTCTCCGCTGGAAACTGACAGAACAAATTATGACAGCAACAATAAGAGAAAGCAGCTTGATTATGTTTATGTGAGCTATTATGACAGTTATGCAAAATGTCTTAAATTTGCGGCATTCCGTTCAGGAAGAGATGTTGACGGTGGCAATATATCAACGATAAACACTACTGTGGAGAATCAGTGGGGCGGAGGAAATGCTGGAGACAATGAGCTTGTAGCGGAAATTCGTTCTGCTGACGGCAACATGAAGACCGGGGCGACTGTTGTTGCAGGTTACGACACTACTCAGAACAATCCGACTAAGTTTACAGAAAAGGCTGGCGAGTGGAGCGATATTGTTGTTGATGCCACAGGCGGCTCTCCGATTCCTGTAATTGTTTATTACAATGAGAGTAAGAAATCTCTTGAAGTTGCGCGTGGAAAGAGCAAATTCCCTAAGTCAAAGAATTATAAGGCTGATTCGGTAACGGAGCTTTCTGGCGCGGATGCTTGGACAAAAACTGAAGAAATCCGACCGGGTAATTCAAAGGCGGACTTCGGACGGTACGTAAGCTGTGCGATTGATTCTTCTGGAAATCTTCATGTTGCGGCTCAGAATGCGACAAATTCAACATTGTACTATCTCTATCTCAAAAAGAGTGAAGAAGAGTATTCGGTTGCAAAGAGTGTTCTTCTTGATTCTTCCAGCGGTTCCGGCCTTTGGACTGATATTGAGCTTACGAATCCGAGCGGAACGAATCTTGCGGAAATCCGTCCTGTTGTTTCATACATAAATTCCAGCTATGTAGGAACAAAATCAGGAATGAAAGCGGCATATATATCAGACGGAGCGAAAGATGATGTTAAATTTGATGTCATGACAGCTCCTTCTGAATGGGCTGTCGGCAATCAGCGAACTTCGGTTATGGCTGATGTTTACGAAGGTAAAGATACGGCAAAATCTCCTGTTGCCGTCGGATTCAACTCCGATATGTTCGCCGTGGACTTTTTGCGCGGCGAGGAATAAATGCGGATTTTGGGAGAGACATTTTTTGCGTTAGCGATTGGAAGTGCGGCGCAGCCGTTCAAAAGCGGCGGTTGAGCTTGCGAAATCCCGNNCCCGCTTTTGAATGGAGTGGTGCGTATGCCACGGAACACTGGAAAGCGCGGCTCCGGACGGAACTTTGGTTTCCGGCCGGGGCAACGCCCATTTTGCTTCTGAAGTTTTTTATATGCGGGAATTTATTAAAACTTTATTTTCCAAGCGCTTTTACTAGATATGGAATTGCTTTTTCGAATTTTACGCCGTACCAGTGGTCTTTGTCATCGATTGTCGCTTTTATTGATTCAACAACGTAATTTGCGGCAATTTTTGCTGATTCTAGCAGTGTTTTTCCGTTGCAAAGTGAACCTGCAAAAGACGAGGCAAAAACGTCGCCTGTGCCGTGCATTTGAACCGGCAATTTTTCTGTAAAATAATATTCAATAGAATTTCCGTCGTAAACTGCAACTCCAAGCTTGTCTTTTTCAAAACTTACGCCTGTAAGAACCACATTTTTCGCTCCGAGTTTTATAAGATCTCTGCAAATTTTTTCTATATACTCTTTTTCGTAGTTTTCGGAACGGTATTCAATTCCCAAAAGAAACGAAGCTTCTGTGATATTTGGAAGAATTACATCGGCGCCGTTGCAAAGTTCTGCCATTTTTTTGGGAAAATCTGCCGAAAATCCTGGATACATTTTTCCGTTGTCCGCCATAACCGGGTCTACGACAACAAGCGCATTTTTTCTGGAAGTTTCTTTTATGATTTTTTTGATAATTGGAATTTGCGCTTCTGAAACATAACCTGTATAAAATGCGCTAAAAGTTATATTTTCTTTTTTCCACTGGCTTAAAATATTTTCCATATCAAAGGTCAAATCGTTAAAAGTCCAGAATTTGAATGCTGTATGATTTGAAAGAACTGAACTTGGAAGAACCGCTGTTTCAATTCCACATGCCGAAATAACAGGAAGCGCAACCGTTAAAGAACACTGTCCCACGCACGAAATATCTTGAATTGTAAGAAGTCTCTGATCCATTGGAATTCTCCGTTTTTATAATGTTAATTTAATTTACATAAAATCAAAATTTATCCGTCTGTCTGTATTCTAAAAAAATCTTGTAAAATTTAAGTTAAGAAACTGTTAAATTGAAGAAAATTTATTTTGACGGGCTGTTTTTATATGTTTTATCAAAATGTGTAATATGTTATAATGGCAAAAATTATGGAGGACTTTTTATGAAAAAAGTTTTATTTGCGGTTTTAGCGGCTTCGGCTGTTTTTGCTTTGGCTGGCTGTAAAGAAAAGAAAAATGTTGTAATCAATTCTAAGGCTGATCTGGAAAATCTTTCGATTGGATGTCAGGCTGGTACAACTGGCGAAATTTATATTCAGGAAGATTTGCCAAACGCAAAATGCAATTCTTTCAAAAATGTAATAGACGCTTCGCTTTCTCTTAAAAACGGTGCAATCGATGCAATAATTATCGATGAACTGCCTGCTAAAGAAGTTTGCAAAAACAATTCTGATCTTACTATTCTTGATTTAGACCTTGTTACTGACGTTTACGCAATTGCTGTTCAGAAAGGAAACACAAAGCTTCTTAATTCTATCAACAAGACAATCGCTGATATGAAAACTGACGGAAGATACGAATCTCTCGTTGCTGATTTTATGCCTGCTGACGGAAAAATTAAAATTCCTGCTATCGAAGCAAAATCTGGCAATGGAAAAATTATAATGGGCACAAATGCAGCTTTCCCTCCATTTGAATATGTTGAAGGTTCTAAGATTGTTGGTTTTGACGCTGCTATGGCTCAGTACATTGCAAATGATTATGGCAAAACTCTCGAAATCAGCGATATGGCTTTTGATGGTTTGATTGCCGCTCTTCAGTCTGGTTCGATTGACTTTATTGCTGCCGGAATGACAGCAACAGAAGAAAGAAGACAGAATGTTGATTTTTCTGAACCATATTACGAATCTAAACAGGTTGTAATCGTAAGAAAATAAAAATTTTCAAAAGTTTGAATTTTTACTTTTAATTGAATTTTATGTGTGGTCGTTGCGATTTTTGTCGAAATGACCATGCTGTTTTATACGGTGGTTTGGACAGTTAAAAGTTCAGCCACCTGTTTTGTTATAACAATTTTGTAAAAACATGCTCTTAAATGGCAATCCTGCCGTTAAACTTTATTAGGAGGCATGATAAAAATTA
>NZ_DLLH01000013.1:0-964 GCF_002476655.1 Treponema sp. UBA7567 | reverse complement strand
AAAATGCTTCAAAAAATTTTAGAAATTATGTTCTCTCACGGCAGGTGGATGATGATTTTGCAGGGGTTGGGAACAACTCTTTTAATCGCCTTTTGCGCGGTTTTGATGGGAACAATCCTTGGCTGCATTTTTGCAATTTTTAAACTTTCTAATTCAAAAATTTTAAATGCGATTTCTAACGTTTATACGACTTTGATTCGCGGAATTCCAATGGCAACTCAGTTGATGATTTGTTATTTTGTTATTTTTTCGCCATTGGGAGTAAGAAATACTGTTTTGGTTGCAATAATTTCGTTTGGTGTAAATTCCGGGGCATATTGCACAGAAATTTTCAGAGCCGGAATAAACGGTGTAGATAAAGGTCAAATGGAAGCCGGACGTTCGCTTGGCTTGAACTGGGCACAGACTATGTTTGCAATCATTATTCCTCAGGCTTTTAAAACTATTTTGCCTACTTTTGCATCGGAATTCATTACTCTTATAAAAGAAACTTCGGTTGCAAGTTTTATTGCCGTAGTTGACCTTCAGAAAGCGTGCGACAATATTCGCAATGCAACTTACAACGCCTGGGTTCCGCTCCTTTCCTGCGCCCTGGTTTATCTTATTCTTACAGTTGGTCTTACAAAGATTTTTTCTGCAATCGAAACAAAAGTTGCCAAGTCTGAAAAAAAATAAAATTCCTTGAATTTTTTACTGGAGAAAATTGATGATTGAAATAAGAAACCTTGTTAAAAAATTTGGACAATTAACAGTTCTTGACGGAATTTCGGAAACTATAAATAAAGGCGAAAAAATTGTAATTATCGGACCGAGCGGCGGCGGTAAGTCGACTTTTTTGCGTTGTTTGAATTTACTGGAAACTCCGACTAGTGGAAGCATTATTTTTGAAGGAACAGACATTACCGGCAAAAAAACAGACATCAACAAAATCCGTCAAAAAATGGGAATGGTTTTTCAGCATTTT
>NZ_DLLH01000011.1:0-17600 GCF_002476655.1 Treponema sp. UBA7567 | reverse complement strand
GAATCATTATGTTTTAACGCCTCACTTTTTTTATGATTATTAAGAATTAGTGGCGCTATCTGTTTATCATTTGTAATCCATTCACCGTTTTCACCCTCATCTGTCAAAAAAATACGATTATACAAAACAAAGTTAATGGCATCGAATAATTTTGATTTTCCTGATTTGTTCTGTCCGATNNAAATCGTTGTCGCAGGGGAAAATTCAATTTCATTTTTATCATAATAAGATAAAAAATTTGAGATTGTAATACACTTAAATTCCATTATTCCGCTCCTCCAAGATTATCAATATCAATTGCACCAGACTGAATGAGTTTGTCCAATTCATCATCAAGAGTTTTTGCAACTAAAGCTTTTATATTTCCTTGCTTATGGTTTTTATAAATTTGTTTAAGCAATGTGTTCACTAAAACGCGTGTAACATCATCTTCATTTTTTAATGCTTGTTGCACAATTTTTGGCAAATCATTTTCAAGTTTTCCCATATTTTTTCCTCTCTATAAATATTTTCTCAGAATTGTTTCTATTTCCTCGTAGTTGTCTGCGGTTGCGGCAAAATCCATTGCACGTTTTATTTCGTTCTCAACAATTGACTGCGCATAAACTGAATTTCTGTCTGGCGGAACTACGATAAAGTCGAAAATCTCGGCAAGCGTCTTGTTTGTCTCAGGCGATTTTCTTAAGACACGGCCACGCCGCTGAATGAACTCGCGTTCGGAAGTGCTGCTTGCAATAAAGAAAGCACGTTTTGCCGCAGGAATATCAATTCCTTCATTCAAACGCTGCTTGGCAAAAAGAATATCGATTGCTCCGGCTGTAAAACTTTCTATGATTTCGCGCTTTGTTCCCTGAACGTATTCGCTCATCCGCACAATTTTTCCTTTTGACTTCAATTCGTTCCAAAGTTCTGATTTATAGGATTCCAAAAAATCCTTGCCGTTCTCGTCTTTTCCGTCGGGGCAGAAAACAATCGTCTTGTCCTTGTATTTAAAAAGCTCATTCTGCATGATTTCTAAGAATTCTGTTTTTTTGTTTTGAGCGCGCTCGATTATCCTGTGCCGCTCCTTTAAAAGCTGTTCCAGCCGCTCTTCATCTTCTTTGTCTGTTTTAGAGGAATTATTGACAATGACAGAAAAGCGCGAGACTTTCTCAGAAATATTTTCATAGTCTTCCATTTCAAAATCCGTGAGAGGAACAACCGCAGGATGATACTCATAATGGCAGAGCATATCCGCTTCAATCGCATTCTTTATAGAAAATTCATAGGGATTTTCGGACGGACAAAAATAATCAAAAATCGCCTTTGTGCCTTTTTCGTCGTAAGGACGCTTTGGAGTCGCGGAAAGCCCGATTCTATATTTGATTTTTTCAGGAAGTTTTTTTGAATAGCTTGCAGCCCCGAATTTATGGACTTCATCGGCGATTATCAAAGTTGAATCTAGTTCCAGCGATTCAAGAATTTTCTCGTCGTTTCCGCAGAAAGAATCGTAAGTCGTGATAATCACAAGTCTTTTATTTTGTCCGTCTTTTTTCAGGATTTTCAGAAGCCGCAAATCCGACAATTTTTCTTTCCAGTCAAGCCCGGAGCGGATTGGAATAATTTCTCCACAAAAACATTTCTCAATATCTTTTTGCCACTGGTCAACCAAATCTTTTAGAGGAACAATTATCAGCACGGAAGTTAACTCAATTTTTCTTGAAAGCTCATTTGCGCAGAACAAAGAAGTCAAAGTTTTTCCAGTTCCGGTCGCCATTGCAAGAAGCGTCTGAAAATTGTTTGATTCAAAATTCTCTATCGCCTTTATTTGATGCGGTCTTGGAAATTTTTTGCCTTTAAAATCAAAGAAAAGTTTATCTACTAAGATTGATTTTTCGTTACTTGATTCCGCCACTGCAACTTCATCGGGAATATCTGTCCTGTTTTCGTGATCTATTTTGTACGTAACATTTCTGTTTTGCGAAAACTCTTTTTTATCCAGCTCAAAATCAGCCGTTCCTCGCTTATATTTTTCAAGAATCGCCTTGTCGATTGACGGAAAATGCAGGACTTTCAGTTTTCCGTCAAAGTTTCCCCAGATTGCGGCGAACGATTTTTCCTTTTGAATCACGCGTGCTTTTTCATCTTCCGACTTCCACGAACAGAAAACATCGACTGTTTCATAGTTTTTTGTGAATGCGTTTTCGGATTCGTTCATCGAGCCTGAGAATGCGATTTTGTTTCCGTCGGAATCCTCAACAAGCCCAAGTTTTTCGTGATACATTCCGACCGATGAGCCGTTTTCGGTAAAAGCGATTTTTATATTCAGCACGCCGGATTCAATCAGATTGGCAAGAAGATTCAGCCGTTCCTTTTCAAAGAAATTTTCTGATTCAGTTTTCAGTCCGCGAAGAAGCGCATTTTCTATAATTTTTGCGCGGTTCTCATAGCCTTTTCGGATTGCCTCTTCATCTTCCGCAGAAAGATAAGGAGACGCCACAAGCTCGATTTTTCCGCCTTTCTTGGCAAGCTCGCAAATTCCTTTTGAAATTTCAACCAACGCCGAAGAAGAAAAAAATCCGACAGAACGCTTGTACGAAACAGCGTTTTCAAGAACAGGAATGTAAAAATCCTTGACGATATTGTCTTGTGGAGAACGGTATTCTTGTTTGATGGAAAGATTAGGAAAAATCATTTTTAAAAATTCCAGTTTTTATCAATTGATTTTTCCAATAAATCAAGATGTTTATTCAGTTCATTTTCAACGGACTTGAACCTGCTCTTTATAAAAGTATCTATATCAACACCGTCTATAACGGAGTTATAATGAATACTGGCAAGAGCATTTTTTACCTTTTCATCTTGAGAATAATCAGAAAATTTCATATCAGAAATATCAGAGTTTGAAGTCTGCGTTATATAAATAAAATTCAGTGGAGAATTATGTATGTCATAAGGATTCTTGCGAATATCTTTTGTTGACTCTCCGATTTTTTTATCACTGCCTAAAGGAATTATATGATGCATTCCAAATACACTTTCGCTCAAGAAATTCAATTCTTCATCTGTGTGAAAATCTTTATATCCTTGCGAAAGGTAGAACTGACAAATGAATGTACTTATTTTATCAGGCGGAACGATACCAGATGAAACATTTTCCATAGTTAAAGTTTTTTCGTCTGTCAGATTATGAGCTTTTAGAACACTGTTTTTTCTTAATTGTTTTAATTCTGTATAACGAGAAAAATCCATGTTATTGAAGAAATTCAAGAATTTGTTTATTTCTGAATAAATAGAAATGTCTTGCTTTGTTGGATAGATATAACCAAACAAGGAAATCCAGTACCAATACTCAAGGAAGTCATGAATTTCAATTCTGTTGTACAATTCATCATCAGTAAAAATAAAAGAAACAAGTCCAAATTCTGCCTTATAATTTATTTCAGAAAATTTTCGAATTCCACAACGTGTCTGAAAAAAACACATTGCCCTTTTCATTGCTGTGCAAACAGTTTCTGTTTTTGACGCAATCATATCAGCAGGAAGATCCAGAATCTTGTCTCGTTTTGTTAAATTCTTTGGCTCAAATTCTTTTGGCTTATTTTCTTTTGTAATTAGAAAAGTGATTACTTTTAAGAATACTTCAATGAATTGAGGACTGATAATTCCATTTTCAATTATTCCTGATTTTTGAATCACATCGTACTTATGTTGAAAATTTTTAATCCACTGTTGTGCAATAATAGGCAGAATATCAATTTTAACAAAAAATGGAGAAGTAAAATATTCGCTTACCTTATCATTATAATTGTATTTTACGTCTTTTACACCTCCGACTTTTGCCGTAACCAAATCGAAAACACTTAAAGGAGCTCCACCCTGATTTAAATTGCTGTAAATATCTATTGCGCGAGACTTGTTGGAATTTTCAACAGCAATCTGATTTATCTTCAAAGTCAAAAGACACTCTGACAAATACTTCTGAATATTCTTTTGCCATATCTTTCTGCGATCCTCATTTTCATCTTTCTTCTGAGAAACTGAGTACGAGTCTGAAATTTTTGCAAGAATCCTATCGTATGACAACTGGATTTTGCTGTCATCATTGTCAATGTATTGAAGAGGAATATGATAAGCACCGTCTTTTTCTTCTGTACAATACTTTTCAATCAAGCTTAAATCATTATCATTATGAATATCTACAACAGAATTTTTTCTTCCCAAAATTACATCAGGTTTTTCAGAAGAAATCATCTCCCGCATTTCAGCCGTTGAGTAGTATTTTTTTTCTGTTAGAATATCTTTTGGAAATTCAAGTTTTTTTACGCCGAACAAGTCATCGATTTCTGAATTTTGAGAAGTATTGGCCGGAATTTTCACAAAAAACATATTTTTTAACGATGATGAAGAAAGATTTTTTAGAGAATCTTTATAAGTGTCAAAAAAATATGTTGTGAATCCTGCAAACAAGGATGTGACTCGTTGCTGACCGTCAATCAAATACGTAATATTTTTTCTGTCCGGCTCAATTGCCGCGTTGCCAGTTCTTGTTTTCGCACCAATTCTTTTACACGCAAAACCAGCATCATCAGATTCCAAAGTTAAAATACTACCTACAGGCATTCTGCACAAAACACTGGCATAAAGATTTATCATCTTTCCTTCTTTCCAGACAAAATTTCTCTGAAAATCAGGCAGAACCAATTCATTTGATGTAATTTGATTTACCAAATCTTGAAATTTCTTAATTTCACTCATAACTTATATCTCCTAACAAATGTGTTTCTACCTATTTTCCTCTATATACCCCATCGCCTTTTCCAGCGCGCAAAAGTCCTCTTCGCTTGTGAAATATCCCACGCTGAAGCGCACTGTTCCTGCCGGGAATGTGCCTAAGAATTTGTGCGCGAGCGGCGAGCATTGAAGACTGGTGCGCACGGCGATTTCCGCCTCGTCAAAAACGTTTCCGATGTCTTCCGCCGAGTAGCCGTCAAAAACCGTGGATACAACGCCAATGCATTTTGTCTTTTGTGAAAACCTGTCCGCCGGTCCTGCAATTTTTACAAAGTCGTAACGCTGCAAAATCTCTAAAAGTCTATGGTGATTTTTTTCTTCGGTGGCTCGGATTTCGTCCTGATTCTGCAAAAACCACTGTGCCGCCGCATGAAGTCCCGCAACCGCGCAGATGTTCTGGCTTCCCATCTCGTAGCGGCTCGGAATGTTTTCGGGCATTTCCTGCCTCGCCGACTCAACGCCTGTTCCGCCAAAAAGAACCGGCTCTAGTCTCACATTACGGCTCTTCACAAATCCGCCGATTCCGAACGGTCCGTACAAAGTCTTGTGCCCGGCAAAAACCGCAAAGTCAACAAGCTCGCTCGCCACATTCAGCGGAACAAGCCCTGCCGTCTGCGCCATGTCGGTTACCGTAACCGCACCAAACTTTTTCGCCGCCGCAAAAATTTCAAGGACAGGAGCGACAAGCCCGATTACGTTGCTAGCGTGGCTTACAATCACAATGTCCGGCGGAATCTCCGCAAACTGCGCGTTGATTTTTTCCATGCAGTATTCAAAATCAGGCGAGACAAAAAGCTGCCTTACGCTGATTTTTCCGCTCTTTTCAAAATGATGCAGAACGCGCGTCACCGAATTATGCTCGAACGGCGAAATGTAAACGGTTTTCCTCTTGTCGTCCGCAAGCAGCCCTTGAATCACCATGTTCAGCGCAATCGTCGCGCTCGGAGCAAAAATCACGTCCTTGTTCGGGCAGCAGAGAATTTTCTGGATAAAGCCGCGCGTCTCAAAAATCACCTTTGACGCCTCCGCCGCAAGCTTGTACTGCCCGCGCCCCGCATTTCCGCCGTTAGAACGGTAAAAAGAATCCATAAAACCGTAGACACATTCAGGCTTCGGAAAAGTCGTCGCCGCGTTGTCAAAATAAAAACTCATTTTTCCTCCAATTTTGGGGCGTTCCCACCGCAAGCGGCGGTCGGGCTTTTCGCACTTCGCTAACCGCTCATTCCTACACTTCGTTCCGGAACTTCGGTGCTACAATCCCTAACGTACGTTCGCTATGCTCACTATCGAGTTTTTGTGTTGCAAAAACTCGCGTCATTATTAGCACAGCTTTTCCAGCAAACTCACTAGAACCTGCCTTTTTTCCGCATCCGTCACGGACTGCCCCATTTCTTCAATCGTCCGCCAGATTTCCTCTTCGAGCGATTTTGCCCTAACGGAACATTCAACTTTCTTAAACGACTTTGATTTTGCGTTTTCAGCTCCGCTTTGGGCAAACCGGATTTCGTAATTGTTTGCACCTTTACAAGGCACCGTGTTTTTTGCGCCTGCCAGATTTTCAAAACTATCAGCCGGACTCTGAGACTGCCGAAGCCCAGACGGATTTCTAAATTCCATAAGCGTCTTGTTCAGTTCCGAAAGCCGCTCAAAAAATACGTCCACAGTCTCATCGTTCCAGTCGTCAATGCTAAGTCCGGTCAGAACTTTTGCCATTTCAAACACAATCTGCTTTTCATCGTTTCCGGCGGACTTGTAAATCTTAAAAAGAGAGTGCGCACCGTTTTCAAAAACGTGGTTTTCAGTTTCCGGCTCAAGTTCCGCGCAGAATTCCGCAATCACATTTTTCAGCGACTTTTCGCCTGCGTTCTTGTCAAAGAAATTTTTTGTCTCATCAATGATTTTTTCCGTGAAGTTTTCCAGCGCAAAGTCAAAAAAGTTCTTCGCACTTTTTATATTTTCTGAAAGCGCAAAATCAGCCTGCTCCGGCTTTTCTTTTTTGAACGCGCAAGGAATTTTCTCAAAAAGGATTTCGTTCGCGCCGAATCCGCCCTGCTTCAAGATATTCAGAAAATCAGAATATTCTTTCCGCACGGCGGCAAATTTTGTTTCAGCAAGAGAATCTTCAAAGCCGCAGTAAACTTTTTTCATCTGCTTTGTGTATTTTGCAAGCGAGCGGTACCAGCGGAGCATCGCGTTTATAAGGTAAGAATAGCCGTTCGCATTTTTCTCTTCTTCAATCACAAAGTCGGCAAAGAGATTTTCAAGCGAATGAATGTAATTTTCCTTTTCATCATTCCATTTTTGGACACGGACAGAAAACTCTTCAGGACTTTCCGCGATTTCAGCAAGGCTTTGGGCGTTCACAGGAACTTCAATTCCGCTTTTTTTAAGCACAATATTTTTTGAAAATGAAGAGAGAACGGCGGCAATGTAGAGCGGAATCACGCCGCGCCTAAGACCGAATCCGTTTTCTGCCTTTACGAGAAGCTCAAAAAGAGGCGAAAAACTGATTTCGTTTTCTTCCGCGCGCGCAAAAAATTCTTTTATCACCGCAAAAAGATTCTTAAAGTTTCCGTCATTTTTTGCGTTGCCGGAATCAGGCTCAAGATTAAAGATTTTCTTTTCCGCTGAATCCTTGTCAGCCTTTTTTAGAATTCCAGGGCGCAAAAGCGCGCTTCTCATAAACGAAACTTCCTGACCGCTTCCGCTCAAGCCCAAATCCAAAGAAGGAGAATTCAGCATCGCGTCCACAAGCTTAGCCCGGCTTTTTGCAGCCGCACCTGTAAGGCAATTTTTGTTCAGCATTTCATTGTTTATGACCGGCGTTCTGTAAAAAATTTCCGAGCAAATATCCGAGACAAGATTTGTGAGTTCAGATTTTCTGTAAAGTTTTCGCTCCGCGCCAAGCGAAACGTAAAGCGCAAGATTCCGCTCCGGCTGAACATAAGAATGGACAATCTGCTTTACAACCTCGTACAAATCCTGATAAACAATGTCGTACTCGTCAAAAAGAACAGAATCCAAAGAATTTGAAGAAGCCGCAAAAAGCTGGTTCCGCAAGAACGCGACAGAATCGAAACGGCGCAGCTTTTCAGAAAAATTCTCATCCAGTTTTGAAACTATAAAGACAAGATTTTTTGATTCTGAAGAAAGTTTCTTTGCTTTTTCAATAATTTTTTCTTTGTCAAAATCTGTTCCGCCAGAATCTTCCGCATTTTCAAAATCCTTGAAGAGCGCGAAAACGCAGCCGTCGGAATTAAAATTTTCAGAAAATGTTTTCCAGTCTTCACGCTCCAAAAATTCTTTTTCAGAGACAAACACAAAGCGGAAATATCGCGTCATCTTGTTTTTGATGTTGTACAAAGTCGGATAAATGAATTTTTCCGTGTTGAAACTGTTCAGGATGTCAACGATGCGGACTGTCCGCCGCCTTTTTTCAACGCAGTCAGAAATCAGAGCCGGAATATCCGCGCCGGAAGCCGCCTTCAGCTGAAGGTAATTGTTGTGGACGTTCAGGTAAACCACGCCAAGATTTTCAGAAAGATTTTTCACCGCGCCGCGGATTTCATCACGAGAAAATCCCGCGTCATCGTAAAGCGCGAAAAGAAAATTCAAGTCCGGGGAAAGCCGCTCAAACTGGTTCAGGCAGTAAATCAGCGAAATAGTCTTTACAATTTTTGATTCAAGGGAAGTTTTTTCAAGCTGGCGCAAAATCTGAGACGCAACAAGATAATATTTTTTGATTTCGCTTGTGTAAGGCTCGTTTTGAAGCTGATTTTCAAAATAGTCAAAAAGAACGTCCGGCGTAAAAAGAATTATTTTTCCGCCCTGCAAAAATTCTTTTCCGTCAGCCTCTGTTTTTCCAGATTCTTCAAGTTTTTCAATCAAGGAAGAAAATCCGTTTTTGTCATTGCCGGAAAGAAAAGTAAAAAGCGTGCGCTCGTTCTGCGCAACTTTTTCAGAAAGACGCGGCAAAATGTAGCTTGTAACCGGGTGAAGCGGATAGCATCCGTATAAAATTGTATCAGCAAAACCGCCTTCAAGATTTGAAAAGAGGCGGAATCCATCACCGAGCCAGACGTTTTTAAGATTTTCAAACTGCGCCTTGTTCTGAACGCAAAAGTTTTTCCATTCAGCCGGATTTTTTATAATCGCCGCGCTTATCAGGCTGTAGACTTCAGAATAATTGCTGTAAAGATGAATATGACGGAAACGCTCGGAAACGCCTTTCCAGCCGTCAACTTTTTGCTTTGGCAGAATGTCGATGTAATTTTCAATTTCCTTGTGGCAAATCAAAAGCAAGTGAAGCTGATTTTTTCCGCTGCGGTCAGAACGCTCGGCAAAATCCTGCAAGAGTTTTGTGTCTTTTACGGTCGCATGCGCAATGCTCGACTCAAGATATTTTCCGAATTCATCGTAAACGACAAAAATTCCGTCGTATTTTCCGCTTTCGCAAAGTTTCTTGCAGACCTGCTCATAAATATCGGCAACATCAAAGCCAGCAAACGGATTGAATTCGCTTCCCGAAGTAAGCGACGGATAAAGTTTTTCAAATTCCTCAAAAAAGTCAGAATTATAATTTAAAAGATTCCGCTTGAACTCCGCCGCTTTTACGGAAGCAAGCCGATTGAATTTTTCAAGAGTCTCAGGATATTCGTTTTCCCATTTTTCAATCATTTTTGCAGCCGACTCAAAATGGGTTTCAGGCATAAGATTTTCAAATTCCCGCCTTTTTAAAGTCAGATGAAGCGCATACAAAAACGACTGCGAAAGGCTCTGCGAATTTCCGTTTATCACAATCGGCAAAAGCCGCCGCCCGCTTTTTACATACTGAAGAATATTTTCTGCAACGCCCGGATTTTTCGCTCTGACTTTTTGCGCAAGCGACTCAAAGGAATCTTTCAAATCCGGGTTATTATATAGAAGAGAAAGTGTTTCAAGCACGATGTAGGATTTTCCTTTTCCATAAGGACCAATCAAAATTCCTGCGTGGCTTTCAGAAGATTTTTTTTCAGAAACGCCAGTGCTTCTTGTGCTTGAAATCGCATCGTCAATAAATTTTATAGCTTCAAAAGTCGGAATAAATCCCGCGATTTTTTCCGCATTGTCAAAATCGAATGCGATATTCACCGAGGATTGAAAATTCTTTGAGGCAGTTATCATATTTTTTTCTTGAAGTTTCATTTTTTCAGTTCCCCGTAATATTTTTCTATGCAGTTTTCATAAGCGGATTTTCCGCCGGAAACTTTTTCAAAATCTTTCCACGGCAAAAGACGGACGACATCAAGCCCGCTAGTCCGCACAACTTTCAGAAAATTCAAAGTCTCAAGCTCGCTCAAAATGTCCATCAAAGTGATGACATCAAGATTAAAAACTTTTCCTGCGCTGTTTTTTCTGTTCTGAATGTCCGAAAGCGGAATCTCAAAATTTTTGTATTCAAGTTTTGCGCCGCCGTCCTCGTTTTTTTCGCACATTCTGTAAAGCGAGGCAAGAAAAATTAGCGGCGGAATATTCTGTTTTGGCGGAATCACTTTTCTATACAATTTTTTTCCGCTGCCAATTGAATCTACAAGGCCAAGCTCGGCAAACGGAGACTCGATGTTATCTTCCGGGTCAATTTCCGCAGCATTCTTAAATCGGGAAACGTAAGTGTTCACAATACATTCAAAATCGCTGTCAAAAGAGCTAAGAGCCGTAGAGCCACCATTTCCTTTGTCAAATTTCAAAAGCTCAGTAACAAAATCATCTTTCGTAAATTCCGTAAGATTGAATTCATTAAAGAAAAAGTACCAGGAAGTCGCATTTTCGCGGTTTGCGGCAAGCTCATTCTGCAAAAGCCAGAGCGTTCCGGCTTCCTCAACAAACTTGTCGTGCTCGTAAATAATCTTCCCAAGCGGAGTAAAACTTGTCTCCGTCTTTTTCGATTCTTTGCCTTTTTCTTCTTTTGTCAGCCCAACCGCCTTCATCCAGTAGCGCAGCGAAACAACCATGTTCCGCCCGATTCCAAGCTCGTCCATCGGCTCAAGAGTTTTGTCCGTAAAAATTCCCGGATTTTTTTGAACCGCCTCAATTCCCTTTGCAAGCCAGTTTTTGCGGATTGAAAATGTCTCGTGTCCTCTGTATTTCATTTTTATTTTCCTTTTTATTCGGGCGTTTCCCTCACTTCGTTCGGGCCGGGCTTTTCGCACTTCCGGCTTTCGCCTGCATTGTTTTGAAAGAAGCAAAACTTCAAGCAAAACATTTTCAAAAACAACGCTTCGCGGTGCTACAATCCCTAACGCGTCAGCATTAGGCGTGCGCAATCTTGCGCACACGTAAATAACGAGTTTTGCGTCAGCAAAATCTCGCAACAAACCGCAGGTTTGCAAATCCCTAACGCGTGAGCGTTAGGCGTTCACACGTCCTTTGTCCTTAAATATTTTTCCATCATGCAGCCGCCGGTCAGATATTTTTCCGTGACGCATTTTTTGCAGTGCCTGCATTTTTCCGGATTTATGTGATATTCGTTTCCGGCAAGAGAAATCGCTCCAAAGCGGCAGACGGACTCGCATTTAAGGCACTTTCTGCACGCGTTGAATTTCCTCACCTGATAGCCAATCATGCGCTGAAGGTCGTCATGCTTTTCAACGTTCATCGTGCGCACTTTTACGGCATGCTCAAAACCGCTCTGGTTGAACGGCTGGACAGAAATTATCGGGACATTCGTCTTTGCGTCCAGAATCAGCGTCTCGTGAATCAGCTTGCGTCCTAGCTCCGGAGCCAGAATTCCAAACGGAACGAGCATATTCAAAAAACTGTCGTCAAGGGCGTGCGTAAGCTGGTAGATTTTTGAATGCTCCTCGCTCGTGCAGTTTGTGAATTTGAGCTTTACATCGCCTGCGGCAGCAACGCCGTTTCCGCCCTGCCGGGCCTTCCATTTTCCTGAGTCCACATATTCTTCCGCGTCGGGCTTGCCAATCTGCCGTGCAAAATCAACAAGGAAAGTCCGCCATTTTTCGCTTTGCTCTTTCATGTAGATGCGCGAAAGAAACTGCGCCCGGAGATTGTTGTTCGGGCAGCACCAGCAGCCGACTCTGTCGTAGCCGAGACGGTAAGCGTCGTTGAAGTCAACTTTTTCCGAAAGAAGATAGAGCCACACGTCCAAGTCCTTCCAGTCAAAAATCGGGCTTGCGACTGTCTGCTTCTGGATTTTTACAGTCTCGGTGTTTTCTGTGACGCGGCTGTATTTTGAGCGGCTGACGCTTTCGTTCTTGCGGATTCCATAAAACGTTAGAATCTGCTTGTCGCCGAATTTGCGGTTCAGAACGCGCGTAATCGGTCCGGTCTTGAACATCGAGCAGCACCAGCGCATCATTCTTGCAGGCGGCCCGATTTCCTTGCAGACTTCGTAAAAATTCTGGTCAGTGTTCTGAGCAATTCTGAATTCAGCCATCGGGTGCGCCTTTCTGTAGCGTTCGGCATATTCTGTTGTCATAGGAAATTCAAGCGTTGTGTTTCCAAAAAGATGAGTTATGTACGGATTTCCTAGTGCCTTTATAACAACATCCGCAGTCGCCGTGGAATCTTTTCCGCCACTGAATGAGACAATCATGCGGTTTTCTGAGCCTGCGCCGTTTTTCTGCACGAACTTATCTGCCTCATCTTGAACAAAAGCAAAAGCCTCGTCCTTTATGGAATTAAAACGGCTTTTGTTCGCCTGAATAAATTTCTGGATTATTGAGTCAAAGTGTTTCTTTGAAATTTCAAGATTTTCTTTTGAAAGCTCGTCAAGGTTTTTGCGGAGAGAATCGCAGTCGGCGTTTCTAAAAACCGAAGATGAGATTGCAACAGATTTTCCGTCGATGTAGTAACGGTTCGCGCTGTTCCACACCGAAGATGATGCCAAGCTGAACGGCTCTTTTTCGAGCAGAAGCTCCAGTAAAAGCCGCTCCTCCGGAAAAACCGGCCGCAAATCGCTGGAAAGATATTCAGTTTCACCGTGGCAAAGAGGACACTTGCATCCCGAGCCAACAGAATCCGTTTCATAAAACAAAGGAATTCCGCAAGACGCGCACCAATTGACCTGCGCAGAAAAACGGTCGTTTTTTTGGACAGGAATTCAAAAAATGTGATATAATTCTAAAGATTATTTAGGCTTAAAATTGGAGGCGTTTATATGCAAACATCAGTTATTGACACTTATAATCAGCTGACTGTGCAAGATCAGGAAAAAGTAACTACCTTTATATATTCTCTTTTTTCAAAATATAAAAAAAATTCGGCAAAAAAAACGCTTTCAGCAGAAGATGAAGAACTTTTCAACCATTTTACAGGAAGCCTTTCGTTGGAATCTGATTCTATTAAGACAATAAATAAAAATAAATCTGAGAAATATGGAATCAAATAATGAATGTACTTATCGATACAAATATTATAATTGACTGGCTTTTAGCACAACCGAAAAATGGCAGAAATGCAGAAAAGGCAATGCGTTATTTAATGGCAAAAAATGCCGAAGGCTATGTTGCTTCTCACTCATTGACAGATTTATACTTCTGTATCCGAAAAGAATTTTCAAAATCTGAAAGACAAAAACTTTTACAGTTCATTTTATCAAAATTCAATGTCATCACAGAAGAAAAATCAGATTTTGAAACAGTTCTTAGTGAAGAAAATTTAGAAGACTTGGAAGACGGACTTCAGATGCAATGCTCAAAAAAGGCAAATCTTGATTACATCATAACCGAAAATACAAAAGATTTTTCAACATCATTTGTACAAGTTCTCTCCACATCTGATTTTTTGGCTTTGGTAGGTGAATGATGGAAATTTCAAATAAAGTCAAAAATTCTGTCCCAAAAAACGACCGTTATTAAGGACAAAAAAATGGCTTCAATCTCATTTTTTAATCACTTAATACCAAAAGAAACTGTGTGGTACGCGAACGGCGGAAAAAGTGATTTTTATGTTTTAAACGACAAAGCGGTCATAATTGACAGCGGAATCTGCCGGACAAATTCAAAAAAACTTATCGAAATAAATTATTCTCTTTTGACGGACAAACAAAATTCCTACATGAAGGAATTTTCTGAAGTCTACAGATTTTTAAAAGAAGACGAGGAATCGGCAAGGGACTTTTTATTTTATGACAGAAACAAAAATATTGAAAATCCGGAAATAAAAAACGCAAGACAAAAAACAGCTGCAAACCGCGAAGATTTTGCAGAAAGTTCTCCGCTGGAATTTTATTTTGAAGAAGAATTTTCAAAAGTCTACGGCGAATCCAGTTTAAGTTTTCTAAACAAGGAATATTCAATCACGGATGAAAAAGGAAACACATTTTTTCTTGATTATTTAATCCATACGGCCGACGGTGACATCGCTGTTGAAGAAAACGGCATAAATTATCATCATCCGCAGATTATCGGAATTGAAAAATACAGAAAACAGCTTGCAAAACAAAACGAATGCACAAAATGGGGAATCAAACTTTACCGATTTTCAACCGAGGACTGCAAATTTGAGGAAAAAATTCAGGACGACATAAAACGATTTTTTGGTTCAGATACAAAAAAATTCAGTCAAACTGGAATTATCGCAAGCCGGGCGATAAAACTTTACGAGCACCAAAAACTTACGCTCGAAGACATTCAAAAATCGCGGAAAAACGGAATCAGCACATTTCTAGTTGTTCTTCCGACAGCCGCAGGAAAATCAAAAATAATCGAAGAAGATTTAAAACTATTTTCAAAACAAAAAAAGAATTTCAAAACACTGATTCTTGCCCCAAACAAAGACATAATTGAAGACTGGGAAAAGCGCATATCAAAAAATCTTCCTGAGCTCACACAAAAAATCGGCATAAAAACATATTCCTTCCTTGCCAGAAACTACAGAAAATTTTCACCGGACGAATATTCATACATCGTTGCAGACGAGGCTCACCACGCAGTCGCGCCAACTTACAAACGCGTAATTCAATATTTTTCGCCGGATTTTTTAATCGGACTTACCGCAACCGACCAGCGGCCGGACAAAAAGAAACTTGAATCAATTTTTGGAAGCTACAAAACCCAGCTTTCTCTTTCCGAGGCGATGAAAAAAGGAATTGTCGCGCAAGCGAATGTCTACAGAATTGAGACAAATGTTGATTTAAGCAAAATCCGGTTTAATGGAAAAGACTATGTGAATGCGGACTTGGAAAAATCAATCCGTGTAACTTCCCGGAACGAGCTGATTGCGGAAGTCTTAAAAAAATATTTTTCTTCGGGCAAATTTCAAAATGAGCAGGGGCTGATTTTTTGCGTAAACACAAACCATTCAAAAGAAATGGCAAAAATCTTGAATTCCTATGGAATTTCTGCCGCGTCCTACACAAGCAAAGACCTCAACTCAGAAAAAACGATGAAAGATTTTTCAGACAAAAAAATCCGCTTTTTGTGCACCTGCAATATGATTAGCGAAGGCTGGGATTATCCTTCCTTAAAAATTATTGTGATGGCCCGGCCGACCCTTTCAAAAGTCATGTATCTTCAGCAAATCGGGCGCGGACTTAGAAAAACTTCCACAAAAGAAAACGTTTTTATTATCGATGTTGTAGACGAATATGGCGCGATGGTTCAGCCATGCACAATGCATTCGATTTTTGCAAATCCATATTATGTTCCGTTCGGGCTTATAACAAAAAACGATTACAAGCAAGGCGAAATGCTCACAATTGACGGGCTTTCAGAAAGAATTGAGCGAATTGTAAGAGTTGACATTGACGATTTTTCCGAAAAATATAAAGATTTTTTAAGCGTTGAACAATTAGCAAGAGAATTTTTTGTAAGCACAGAAACAATAAATTCCTGGATAAAAGCAAAGAAAATCATTCCGGATGCAGTTTTTCCATTCGGAACAAAGAAAATCTTTATGTTCAGCGCTCAAAATACAAAAAACATCAGGAAAAAACTGAATATCCCTGAGCACAACGAAAAAACGATTCACCAGGATTTTTTCGATTTTCTTGAGCAGCGGGACTACACTCTTTCATATAAAATGCCGTTTCTGCTTTCGCTTCTGAAAAACGCAAATTCAATCGGCGAGGCAAAAATTGATTCAGTCCTAAAAGATTACATTCAGTTTTACAAAGAAAGAATTGACCGAAATCTTCCCGTTGATAAAAAATCTTGCCCGTACACAAGCGAATTTTTGAAAAATAAAAAACTCTGCAAAGAAAATATGATTGCAAATCCTTTTGAAAAATTTGAGCGCAAGCGGTTTATGTTCATTTCAAAAGACCTGGGAATTATTGCGATAAATTCCGCGTTGTGGGATTCGCTTTCAAAAAATGATATTTTAAAAATAAAAACCCAGCTGCTTGAGGATTTAAGAAATTACTACAAAAAATTCGGCAATATAATAGAAGAAACTCAACTTGTGAACTTTGCAAAAGGTGATATTTATGCAACAAAGGTTATTCCGCAAGAATCTGAACTTCTTGTCGCGGACAGCACGAATTTGTATTCTGGAGAAAATCAAAAATGACACACAAAATACCTAAGATAGATTACAAGGAAAAAACGCTTCAATATTACAATCAGAATGATGAAGTTTTTATAACAGGAACATTGAATGTAGATTTTTCTGAAACACAAGAAAAATTTCTTTCTTACCTAATACCGGGAGACAAAATTTTAGACTTCGGGTGCGGCTCAGGGCGCGACACAAAATATTTTCTATCAAAAGGATTTGAAGTGCGCGCAATTGACGGCTCTAAGAAAATGTGCGAATTCGCAAGTCAGTTTACAGGAATAGATGTAAAGCAACTTGATTTTTTGGATTTTGATGAAAAAAATCAATACAACGGAATTTGGGCATGCTCTTCAATCTTGCATTTGAATTCCGAAGAACTTTTGTACGTGCTAAAAAATATTTCTGCATCGTTAAAATCGGACGGAATCTTTTACACATCATTTAAATACGGAACGTTTGAAGGCGAACGCAACGGAAGATTTTTTAACGATATGAACGAAACAAAATTTTCAGAACTACTGAAAAAAATCAGTTCCTTAAAACTTATGGAAAGCTGGGTAACCGAAGATGTCCGCACCGGCCACAAAAACGAAAAATGGCTCAATGTTATCTGTAAAAAAAATCCCAGAAAAATCTCACCCCCTGAACAAAAAGCACTCTTCATCATGTGAAAAAATCACGCCGATTGCCTGCAAGAATGAATAGACAATTGTGCTTCCCATGAATTTCATTCCGCGTTTTTTTAGTTCTGCGGAGATTGCGTCTGAAAGGCCGTTCGTTGACCTGCCTGTTTCGTGAATTATTTTCATGCCAGAAAGAGCGGATTTTTTCTCAACATCTTCTGCATTTTTCGTGGCTTCATTTTCAGACACAGCATTTTTGCATAAATATTCATCCAGAAACTTTTTTATGAAATTAAAGAAACTTCCGTATTCAAGGCAAATCGTCCTAAAAATCCTTGCGTTTGAAATGCTTGCCTTTACTTTTAGCCGGTTTCTGATGATTTTTGGATTTTCCAAAAGTTCCGCGATTTTTTCCTCGCCGTAGCCAGAGACTTTTTCAAGATCGAATCCGTCGTAGACAGAACGGAAATCTTCCCTCTTGTTCAAGACACATTCCCAAGAAAGCCCCGTCTGAAAACTTTCGAGAGTCAGCATTTCAAAAAGATATTTGTCGTCCGTGCTTTTTTCACTGAAAATTCCCCATTCATTATCGTGATAGGCAACATATTTTGGATTTTTCAGGTTGCACCACTTGCAGCGCGGAAGATTTTTGTCAAAAATTGCTTCTGAATCAGATTTTATTGCCGTCATCTCCAGCTTTCCCAGATT
>NZ_DLLH01000010.1:8977-12875 GCF_002476655.1 Treponema sp. UBA7567 | reverse complement strand
TTTTTCTGTCATTATCGGGCTTGACCCGATAATCCATCAGAAAGATTGCTAAACGAGTTTGCTACAGCAGCTGTTTTTATTAAAAATCGGCATTCAATCTGCTATAATCTTTTGCATGATTCCACGGGAGACAATCAACAAGGCGATTGACTACATTCTTCTCCACCTGACAACCCAGATTTCGGTTGACGATGTGGCGGCTTTCTGCGGCTGGTCGAAATTTTATTTCTGCCGGGAGTTCAAGCGGCACACGGGCCAGAGCGTTCATTCGTTCATAAGGCGGATGAGGCTTGAGCAGATTACGATGAAACTGAAAACTAGCGGCAGGACAATCAGCGACATCTGCCTTGACTACGGAATCAGCCCTTCAAACTTTGTGCCGGCATTCAAGAGGCAGCAGAATATTTCTCCGTTCTATTTTCGGAAAGAAAGCGCGAGGCGTTCTGTTGAGCACGATTTTTTCCATTCTTCGGCGGACGCAAATTCAGGCGGAAAAAGCACAAAGGTACACCTTGCAAGCTTTGATGAAGTTTCTGCGAAAGTTACAATTGAAAATCTTCCGGACTATTTTGTGATTTACGAGCGCAAAATCGGGAACTACCACGACATGAAAAACGACTGGTGCGCATTTCTTGAAAAATATCAGCCGGCGGCGAAAAAAGGCGCGCTCTGCTTTGAGCGGACTTTTGACGATCCGTCATGCTCGGACGAGAACCGCTGTCTTTACAATTTGTGCATCGAGGCGGAAAAGGACTGCCCTCTTGAAAACACGTGCGTGATTCCGGGCGGAAAATTCGCAGTCTACCACTTCAAGGGAAGCCACAAGGAAATCTACGCAGCGTACCAGAATATGTACAACGTGTGGTTTCCAAAAAGCGGCGCAAGATTCGCAGACCGCATGGGATTCGACAAATACATCTGCGTGAACGCCGACGCGACCTACCTGGAAATCGACCTGTGTTTTCCGATTGAATAGAATCTAATGTCATTTGAAATATCCCAAAAGTATTTTTTATGTCATTTTCGGGCTAGACCCGAAAATCTAAAAGGTTCAATTTCGAGTTTTAAATTTTAGTGTCATTATCGGGCTTGACCCGATAATCTGTTGGAAAGATTGCCGTGCCAAGCACGGCAATGACACAGAATTTCAAGCCCGACAATTGCAAGGTTGTAAGTTCGCTAATGATATAAGAGATTCTCCGATCGAGCCGGAGGATGACAAGGAAGCCAAGTGCGGAAATGACAGTCCGCCCTTTTGCCATTCCGCACTTGTTACGTGTCATTCACTTGCTTGACAAGGGAATCTCCGGCAACAATCTATTCCCAGTCAGAACTCAAATCTTTGTAGTCGAGATTTTCTTTTTCTATGAGTGCATTTTTCCAAGAACGTTTCCATTTCTTTAAATTCTTTTCGCGTTGGATTGCGGGTTTTACATCGGAACATTCTTCGTACCAAACAAGTTTTGACACATTGTATTTTTCGGTGAAACCCGGCAGCAATTTATTTTTATGCTCATAAATTCGCCGCTCAAGGTTATTTGTAACGCCAATGTAGAGAACGGAATTTGTTTTGTTGGCAAGAATGTATACGTAATATTTGCTCACAATTCTGAAGGTACAAGAAAGAGATTATCGGGTCAAGCCCGATAATGACACTGCGTTCTATGTCATTGCCGTGTTACGACACGGCAATCTTTAATTTGGCAATGACACTTCATTTTGTCATTCCCCGGCTTGACCGGGGAATCTATTCACACAAGATTGTCGGATCAAGTCCGACAATGACAGAAAAATCAAGCCCGATAATGACACAAAGGACAGTCCGACAATGACAAGGAAGCCAAGCAGCACGGCAATGACAGGTTGCCTTTTCTCATTGCCCGGCGTTTCTTTCCTATGTCATTCCTGTGCCACGACACAGGAATCTATTGGGAGATACTCCGGTCAAGCAAGGAGAATGACATAAAATCCATTCTAAAAAAAGCAAGAATTCATAAGTATAAAATTATTCTTTTCTGTAACATAGGCTCATAAACGATTCCGGCGCGCCAAAATCAATTCTCAATGTCATACGGCTTGAACCTACAGTCTGCAAGGATTATCGGGTCAAGCCCGATAATGACGCAAAAATCAAGTTCAGCAATGACGCTAAACTAAAAACAATACAGAGGCATTTTATTTATGAATTCAATGAACGTTGACTCAATCCGCGCAAACAGGACGCGTGCGATTTTGGCTTTTTCTGTTCCGGCGATAATCAGCATGGTGCTCACTTCGCTCATAAACGTGGCGGACGGATTTTTTATGGGAAACTTTATCCACAAGGACGCGATTGCGGCGGTGAACTTGGGACTTCCGATTATCTATCTTTTTCTTGCGACAGGACTTATGGTTTCTGTGGGCGGCTCGGTTCTTGCAGGAATGTCGATGGGCAGGCAAGACGAGAAAAGCTGCCGCTCGATTTTCAGCCAGACGATGGCAACCTGCGCCGCAACTTCAGTTCTTTTGAGCGTTGCCATGTTTTTTCTTTTGCGGACGATTCTTGCCGCTCTTGGCGCAGAGGGAAAAGTCGCGCAATATTTTCTTCAATATTACACGGTTCTTCTTTTTGAGCTTCCGGTTATGACCGTGAACGCGTCGCTTGGAATGTTCGTGCGCGCGGAAGGCCGGCCTCAGTTCTATCTTGGAGTTACGGCTTTCACCTGCGTCCTGAACATTCTGCTCGACTGGCTTTTTACGGCGGGCTTCGGATTTGGGGTGCGCGGAATTGCGGCGGCTTCACTTGTTTCGGCGGTGATTGGATTCGCCGTTCTTCTTTTTTATTTTCTGAAAGGCGCTCGTGTGTTCAGATTCGTAAAATTCAGTTTTGACCGCGAAGTTTTCAAAAGCACAATGCTGAACGGACTTTCGGAATTTATCGGCGAGCTTTCAATGTGCATAAGCATGGCGGCCTACAACTTTGTGATTATGAGACGGTTCGGAGTTGACGGAGTTACGGCGTTCACGGTCGTGGGCTACACTTCCTACGTTTTCAGCATGGTTGTCTGCGGATTCGGTCAGGGAATGGCGCCGCTTGCAAGCTTTGTCTACGGCGCAAAGGAAAAGCTTCTTGCACGGAAACTCTTCTCGCGCACAAATCTTCTTGTGTTCATTGCAGGGGCGGCGACAGTCGCGCTCGTCGGGTTCGGCTCATCTTTCTACAGCAGAATTTTTGTGGACGATGCGGCGGTCCAGCAGATGATAAAAAGCGGAATCCTGATTTTTATGTGGAACTACATTCTCTGCGGACTGAACGCAATCGCCTCGTTCTACTTCACGTCAATCGGAAAGGCAAAGGAGTCGGCGGTGATTTCAAGCGCGCGCGGACTTGTGATTCTTCTTGCGGCAATCTTTGCTCTCCCGGCAATTTTCGGCATGAACGGAATCTGGCTCACCTCGCCCGTAACGGAAATCCTGACGCTCGCAATAACGCTTTTCTACCTGAAAAAAGACAGAATGAAAATTGACGGATAGTGTCATTATCGGGCTTAACACCTTGTCATTATCGGGCTAGACCCGATAATCCCATGTAGATAGATTGCCGTGTCAGGCACGGCAATGACAAATTTACTGCCACTGGAATGACAAAAAAAACGTATTGTCATTATCGGGCTTGATTTTTCTGTCATTATCGGGCTTAACTCCTTGTCATTATCGGGCTAGACCCGATAATCCATTGCAAAGTTTTTTCTTTATGACCTTTTTTTGGAATGGTGTATTCGAAATATCAGATTGTGCAACGTTTTTTATTTTTCTATTTTTCATAAATTTTTCATAAATAAATTAAATTTTCACTTGATACAGATTAAAATTAAATTTATACAATAATTGTGAGGTTTTTTTTATGGAACAAAAACTT
>NZ_DLLH01000010.1:2304-8919 GCF_002476655.1 Treponema sp. UBA7567 | reverse complement strand
CCTAGCTCCGGCTTACTTGTTTATTACAGGAATTGCTACGATTGATGAATTTATCACTATCTTGCTTTCACCTTACATAATTCTTGCCTACGTGATTGCAATTTTGTGCCCGCTTGCTTTTTACAGTTTTCTAAAAAACAGAATTAAATCTTATGACGGAACAGATAAACATATCAGAAAAATAAACCTTTTATTGAAATATTCCGGCAAAATAATTTTTGCAATAAATTTAGTTTTAGGAATTGCAATGCCTTTTCTTGCCTGCTTCGTAATTCACTTAAAAGGCTCGCCATTTGAAGCATTTGAAGGTGAATCTCCATATCTTTCAATCGTTCTTATCTATACGGGCTTTATGCTGCTTTACGGAATAAGTTTTTACACAATTTTCAACAGCCGCTTCGAGCACTTCCTGCACTGGCTTCCGTTCGACAAATCTGTTGTAACTTCATCAAACCGAGAACGAATCATACTGCTGACGCTTGTAAACCTTTTGGGCTGCTTCCTTATCATCACGGCATCCTTTTTAGTTCCTAGCGTTGCATCAAACTCTTCGGTTTCGGGCGTTCTAAAAGTGATTTTCCCTGCGGCGGTATTCAGCTTTATTTCTGTAGGACTTACAACTTCCATTACAGCTTACGACATAAAAAATAACCTTAAGCAGGAAAAGCAGATTTTGGGAGCGCTTGCCGAAAAAAATTATGCGATAAAACACGCTCAGGTTGTTACAAGAAACGACTTCGGAATCATCATAAACGACTTGAACAACGCATACAAAATCATAAGAACGATTTTTCAGGAAATCAGCAAGGACGTAAATTCCACGCTGTCAGTTTCGTCTGAAGTTTCGGAGCATGTTGACCAGTCGATTTCAGAAATTGCGAATGTAAAGAACATTTCAGATTCCGTAAAGGACGAAATGATAAATCAAGTTGCTTCTGTTGAAGAGACAAGCGCAACTGTTGAAGAAATCATCAAGCACATCCGCCACCTGAACGATGAAATTGAAAAGCAGACATCGGCAATTGACCAGTCGTCCGCCGCAATCGAGCAGATGGTTGCAAACGTAAACGGAGTAACTTCAAGCCTTAAAAAGAACAACGGAACTGTCCAGGAGCTTGAAAGCGCATCCGAAGCCGGAATGAAAAAAGTCCACATTGCAAGCGAGCTTTCCGAAGAAGTTCTTGAAAAATCTTCATTGCTGATGGATGCAAGCAAAGTTATTCAGGACATCGCAAGCCAGACAAACCTTCTTTCAATGAATGCCGCGATTGAAGCTGCACATGCCGGTGAATTTGGAAAAGGATTTTCTGTTGTTGCTGACGAAATCAGAAAACTTGCCGAGCAGAGCAATGAGCGCGCAAAGTCAATTGAAAACAACCTTAGAAGCCTTTCTGAATCAATTAATTCTGTTGCCACAAATGCAAGCGAAGTTTCTGTTCAGTTCAACAACATTTATTCTCTCATAAAGAAAGTTCAGAACGAAGAGCTTATAATTTCAAATGCAATGACTGAACAGACTGAAGGCAACAAGCAGATTCTTGAAGGAATCAGCCGCTTAACAGAATCAACAGCAACTGTAAAGGACGGCGCTGCGGAAATGCTTAAGGGCGGCGAGCAGATTTCTGTAGAAATGAAGAATTTGAACAAAGTAACTTACGAAACAAACACAAAAGTAAATTCCATAAACGAGTCTGTTCAAAAAGTTACCGAGACTTTGGCTGACTCAAAAGAACACGTTCTGGAAAATTCAGCGAACGTTAAGTCATTAAACGAAAAAATGTCTGACTTTAAGTTTTAGTTTTTGCTTTTGGCACTGCTCCCCCTTTTATTTCATTCAACGAAAAACAAATGGGGAGCAGCTATTTTTTGCCGTAGTTTTTTGTTCCGCTGATTGTCTCTTCTATATTGGCCATAATTTTACATTTTTTAACACCGAAACAAAAACACATGCAAAGCCATATAATAAATATCTGTCCTGCAGCAAACTCTTGACTTTTACATTTCCTGCCATTATTTTCTTAGTTGTAACAATAAAAATCACAACAATACTTTCATCAAAAAAGCTCGGAGGCAATTATGGAACTTCGCGAAGTGGCGGCTTATCTTGAAAAAGTCGGGCTGCAGTATATGGCGACGATTGGTCTGGACGGAAAGCCGAAGGTGCGGCCGGTTCAGTTCATGGTGGAATACGACGGGCGGCTCTGGTTCTGCACGAACAGCAAAAAATCGATGTACGCGGAGCTTCTTAAAAATCCCTGGATTGACTTGTGCGCGTCAAAGCTGCTCGAAAACGAGATTCAGACGGCGTGGATTCGCCTGAGCGCAGAGGCGGTTTTTGAGGAAAATCTTGCGGTCAAGAAAATGATTATGAAAAAAAGCGCAATTGTGCATGAACTTTACGAAAACAATGCGGAGCATCCACTTTTCAAGGTTTTCTATCTTAAAAATATCAAGGGCAGCCTGAACAATCTTGGACACGTGAAAGGTCTTTCTGAGCGCGCGGATTTTGCAAAGCCGGAGGAGTTTGAATTTTGAGTGGATTTGAAGATTTGGAAAATTAAAATGCTAAGCTGGAGGATGACAGGTTGCCTTTTGTCATTGCCCGGCTTGACCGGGCAATCTCTGGCTTGTGTACGAGATTATCGGGTCGAGCCCGATAATGACAGATGATTTCAAGCCCGATAATGACAGCAAAATTAAAAAAACGAAATTAAATATGTTAAAAAAGCACTTTGTAAATATCGCAAACGAAAAAATCGAGACGCTGAAAGAACAGCTTGAAAAAGCGGAATGCGTCGTGATTGGCTCCGGCGCCGGGCTTTCTGCAAGCGCGGGATTTTCGTACAGCGGCGAGCGGTTCAAAAAATATTTTTCGGACTTTGAGACGAAATATCATTTTCACGATATGTACTCTGGCGGATTTGCGGATTTTGGCTCGCTTGAGGAAAACTGGGCTTACTGGAGCCGCTACATTTACATCAACCGATATATGCGCGCGCCGCTTCCGGTCTACGAAAAACTTTTTGAGCTTGTGCGCGGCAAGGACTATTTTGCAATCACCACGAATGTTGACCACTGCTTTCAAAAGGCCGGATTCGACAAAAAGCGGCTTTTCTACACGCAGGGCGACTACGGACTTTTTCAGTGCTGCGTTCCGTGCCACAAAAAGACTTACGGCAACGAAGAGGCGGTGAGAAAAATGCTCGTTTCGCAAGGATTCGGATTTGAGGACAGCGAAAACGAAAAAAGACGGCGACCTTGTTTTTCTGAGAAATCCTTTGAAAATGGAAATTCCGCCCGAGCTTGTGCCGCGCTGCCCGGTCTGCGGAAAACCGATGTCGATGAATCTTCGCTGCGACGAGACTTTTGTTGAGGACGACGGCTGGCACAAAGCGGCAAGACGCTACCAGAATTTTATTGAAAAGCACAAAAACGCAAGAACGCTTTTTCTGGAGCTTGGAGTCGGAGGAAACACGCCCGGAATCATAAAATATCCGTTCTGGAATCTCACGTACAAAAACAAAAACGCGTTTTACGCGGCGGTCAATATGGAAAAGGAAGAAGTTCCTGCGGAAATAAAACCGCGCTCCGTTCTGATAAAGGGCGATATTTTTAAGACGATTGAGAGTCTGATGTGATTAGTCTTGCATTCAACAGGAATTATCTGCGTTTCATTATACACATTTTTGCATATTTTTCACATAATGTCAGTTGTCAAACCGAATTTTCTTGCACTGTTTTTAGCCATATAGTCAGACTCGGTTCACGCAAGGCAAATTAAATGTGAGTGCGATTAAAGAAAAGAGAGAAAAAGAGATTTGTAAAAGGAGAATGTGAGGAAGAAAGAAAATTGCGAAAAATAAACTCACGCAGTTACCAGCACTTTTGGAGTTTTCTGTATAACAAGAATATTTTCATTATGAAGATTCTGCTCTTGTTTTTCTGAAATAGTAATAAATTCAAAATCGTTTTTAAAAAGTGCGGCATTTTCTTCATTCAGCTTTTTTCTTGCAACTTCTATCGCTTTTTGAGACTTGTCAATTCCAATCCACTTTCTGCCAAGTTCTTGGGCGGCAACCAAAGTTGTTCCCGAACCGCAGAAAAAGTCCATAACCAAACTTTCTGGATTTGAGGAAGTCTGGACAATGAGTTTTAATAGGTCAAGATTTTTTTCTGTCGGATAAACCGGATACTGGTAATCCTTAAAATCCCAAATGTCCTGAAGTTTTTTTCCTTTCTGCTCGTCCGCAAAAATTTTTCGGCGAGGAACTCCGTTTTTTGACCATTCAATCAGACCTTGCTCATCAAGTTTTTCAAGTTCTGCCGGAGAAGTTCGCCAGTGTCTGTTATCACATTATTTTATCAAATTGAGCCGCATCGACTTTTTTTGTTTTTATCGATTTTCGTGCGTTGTCAACGAAAGCGTAAAAGTCTTTATTCATATCAGCAAGAAAATTCATAAAATTTATATCGACAACGCTTCGCTCTCTTGCTGAAACAACGATTTCACTCTTTAAAGGATTTTCAAGATTCAATTTTATGACACCGATTCCATAGCCATTGTTTAAGCGCGAAATGTTTGAAAGAAAAGCTGCGTCAGTATCTAAATCCCCTACAACAAGATAGCCGTAATTTGCCCAAGCAGAATTTGAAACTGCCTGAAAATAACATTCTGTGATATTGCTTTTGTCAATTTTCAATTTAAGTTCAAAACTGTAGAACTGCATAACCTTTGTTGAAAAAAGCCCAAGTTTTTCGATTTCAGATTGAAAAAGCGGATTTAAGTCAAGGATTGTCGGATTTATGCCAACTATATCAGGATTTGTCCATTTTCCAATTTTGTCTTTTTTCTTCTGAACTTTTAAAGCGTTTATGGTTTTGCAGTAAACTCCGAAACGCTCTTTTGCAAATTTTACCAAATACGGATGCAAAGAAGATTCTGGTATTATGGTTGCTTCGGGAATATTTTTAGATTTCAGGAAAAAATGCTTTTTACTCTTCTTTACCTTTCCCTCATTTTGAATTCCAAAAACAGGATTGCTTCCGCTTGAATATTTTGTAAGACATCGGGCAACAGCAGACAATGGAACCTGAACTTTTTGAAGCTCTTCACATTCAGAATATTTTTCGTGTTTTTCTGCAATTGAAAGAATCTCACCTTGTGTAAGAGGAATTTCTGATTTTTCTAAAATATCGATTATAAGCTCAACCAGCTTCATTCTAAATCTCGCTTAAATATTCTGAAATATTCGCGTTTTTATATAAATCATAGGCTTCATCAATAACTTCATTCAAAATATCTTTTGTGTCATCTTCTTCACGATTAAAAATAACTTCCGCGAGGCAGACTAAGAAATACGGATTATTTGTTGGAAATCTGTCTTTGATTGAGTTTAGAAATTCGTAATCAGTGTTATGGAGAATTTTATCTTCAAGCAATTTTTGTGTATATTTCATTTATGCCACGTCCTTTTTCCTGTTCGTCTCTTTTGGCGCAGATGTTTTTTCAAGGATTCCATCAAGACCCATTTCATAAAGATAACTTGCAATTCGCTCAACAGTTTTTGGATTTCTTTCTATTGCGGAACGGTCGTTTTTTAAATATGAAACATAAGAATATTTTATCGGGAAAGGATGCTTTTCATCGCCCTGACCTTTTACTTGGTCAAGCAAAAGGTTTATCAAGCCTTTTGAATCGCGGTTCTGGAGCAATGTTTTTAATTTTTCTACAATGCCACTTGGCAAATCGCGTTTTTCATTTGCTGAAAGAGGATAAATTTTGAACAATTGGTCTAAATAGTCGTACTGATTGGCAAGTTCGATGCTTCGCTGTGTCCAAATGTTCATAATTTGTTTCTCCAGAATAAGTAGCGTTTATAAAATTACTATACACATTTTTTGACAAAACTTCCATACTAATTTTGAAATGAACCTGCCGCGAGTTTTTGCTTTGCAAAAACTAGGTGGTGAGCAGAATCTGCGAAGCAGATGGCGCGAACGCACGTTAGGGATTGGCATACCTGCTGTATGCTGCGAGTTTTTGCTGACGCAAAACTCGGGTATTTGACGTGTGCGCTTGCTGTGGTAACGCAAAAAAAATCTTGGATACCAATAAAACCGAAATTTTTTCTTGACAATTCTTTTTCATCTCGCTAATATGCAACCGTGTTGCAAAAGTCTTATCACACTAAAACTTCGGAATTGATTTCTCAGTTTGTTCAGGAAAGGACGGAAAGCGGATTTTCCGCGATGGAACTGCTTGCTTTTCTTTCTGAGCGCGGGGAAAGTGTGAACAAGACGACTGTTTACCGCAACCTTGAAAAACTGGTTGAAAGCGGACGGCTCATAAAGCGCAAGTCTGCTGTTTCTGACGGCTTTATTTATCAGACGGCGGAAGAAGACGGACAGTGCGGCGAGCATATTCACTTTCAGTGCGAAAAATGCGGCGCGATGATTCATCTTTCGGACAAGCTTACGGCGGATTACCTGAAGTCGGTTTCTGAGAACTTCGGCTTCAAGGTTGATTTTTCTTTGTCGTCACTGAACGGACTTTGCGAAAAATGCAGGACTTTGGAATGAACTCAAGGCTGGATTCAAAATTGAACAGGCTGCGCG
>NZ_DLLH01000010.1:0-2250 GCF_002476655.1 Treponema sp. UBA7567 | reverse complement strand
GACTGCACAGGCGACGACTGTCCAATCTGCTTTGTGATTCAAGTTGCCGAGCAGAACGCAAAGCTTTTGAGCCTTGCCCTTTGCGCAGCCGGCGTTTCCTTTGCCCGGCGATATTTTGTCTTAAAACGTTCCTTTAAAAATTCATATCAGACTTTTTTCAATAACTCTTTAATTTCTCTAAAGACACGTCTTAACAACTGAAAATTCTCTTTTCATCTTTATGCGGCAGGGATTTTGCATGCGCAATGCTGCGAATGTCCTTGCGTTGCGCTAGGGATTGTAGGGGCGCGGAGCGTTCCGAAGCGAAGCGAGGAATGAAGCCGAAAGGCGGAACCCCGAAAAGCCCGGTCTGCCTTTAGGCAGAAGCGCCCGTATTATCAAATTTTATTCAAAGAGAACAAAAATGAAAAAGAAACCAGTTACGCTTATCACGGGCTATCTTGGCTCTGGTAAGACAACTCTGCTGAACGAGATTCTTCGGCAGGAAAAAAGGCGTGTCGCGCTGATTGTAAACGACATGGGAAGCATAAACATTGACGCGGAAATTCTAAAAAAGAACGGAGCGGCGGTTGCCCAAAGCGAAATGTACGAGATGCAGAACGGCTGTATCTGCTGCACTTTGCGCGATGAGTTTCTTGCGCAGGTCGAGAAGATTTCCGGGAGCGACTCCATTGAGACTGTTTTTGTGGAGGCTTCGGGAATAAGCGATCCCGGCGCGATTGCAGCTTCCTTTCTTGCGTATGAGGACGACACTCCGGACACAAATGTTTTTCTTTCGAACATTGTTACGGTTGTTGACGCCGACAGAATTTACCGCGAGTTTCTGACCGACCTTGAGAACTACGAGGAGAACGACCCGAACAATCTTAAGTCGAACGACATTACAACGCTGATTGTTGACCAGATTGAATTCTGCAACGTGATTGTCCTGAACAAGCTTGACTTGCTTGACGAGCAGAAGACAGAGCAGGTCATAAAGGTTATCCGGGATTTCCAGCCAAAGGCGAAGATTGTAAAGACTGTGCGCGGAAAAGTTGACATAGAGCAGATTGTGTCCGAGACAAAATTCGACTTTGACATGGTGGATTCCTCTTCGGCAATCCAAAAGGCAATCAACAGTCTTTCCGACACGAACCGCGGATTTGAGGATGAATACGGAATTTCTTCGTTCGCATACGAGTGCAGAAAGCCGTTCAGCCAGGAAAAATTCATGGATTTTGTGAACGAAGGATTTCCAAAAGAAATTATCAGGGCAAAAGGCTATGTCTGGTTCAAGGAGAAGGCGCAGGACGTTCTTCTTTTTGAGCAGGCCGGAAGAAATTCTTCTGTGATGGCGGTTGCATACTGGGTTGCGGCTCTGGACGAGGCCACGCAGAAAGACTGCCTTGAAAACGACGAGGAGCTGCGTTCATCTTGGGACAAGGAATTTGGCGACAGGATGAACCAGCTTGTGTTTATCGGAAAAGGCTACGACAAGGAAAAAATCATCAGGAAACTGGATTCCTGCCTTGCGTAGTCTTGCAAAATATTTTGGATTTTATTGGAGAAAAAAAATGAAAAAGATAACGAAACTTTTGGCTTTAGGAGCGATGCTTGCTTTTGGAACGGCAGGCGCGTTTTCTGCAGGAAAAAAATCAATCGTCTGCACGACTTTTCCGCAGTACGACTGGTGCCGCGAGATTCTTGGAGACAAGGCGAAAGACTTTGACCTTACGCTTCTTCTTGACAAGGGGACTGACCTTCATTCGTTCCAGCCGAGTTTTTCCGACATCGCGAAAATTTCCGCAAGCGATATGTTCATCTACGTTGGCGGCGAGAGCGACGGCTGGGTTAGCGGCGTTCTAAAGGAAGCGAAGAACAAGAATCTTGTTCCAGTTAACATGATGGAAGTTCTTGGAGAGCGCGTAAAGGAAGAGGAAGTTGTGGAAGGAATGCAGGAAACCGAGCATTCACATGAGCACGGCGAAGAAGGCCATCACCACGACCACGGCAAGGAAGTCTCAACTTTTGAGGACAGCGAGGTTAAAAGCAGAAATCTTTCTGACTGGGCGGGCGAATGGCAGTCGGCTTATCCTCTTGCGCTTGACGGAACACTGGACGAGGCTTTTGAGGAAAAGGCTGAATCCGGAAAAATGACAGCCGAAGAATACAAAAACTATTATCAGAAAGGATACAAAACCGACATCTCAAAAATCAGCATAAAGAAGGACAAAATCGAATTCACTTATGCTGACGGAAGAAAAGTAAGCT
>NZ_DLLH01000067.1:29405-33049 GCF_002476655.1 Treponema sp. UBA7567 | reverse complement strand
AAAGGTAATAAATATTCCCCATATAAAAATCAAGCAAAATGATATAAGGCAAATTGCCGAAAGATCTTTCATAAAATATGAAACAATAATTGCAAGTGTAACAGTTGCCTGAATCGACAGCAAAAACAAAATTGCCGCATTTTTTGAAAAGCCAATATTCAAAAGCTTGTGATGAATATGCGCCCTGTCAGGACTAAAAATCTTTCTGTGCTCACGCAGACGTCTCCAGATTGCGGCAATTACGTCTGTCAAAGGAATCGAGCACATAAGAACCATCATTGGAATTTCGCGGAAATTAAACCTTGGATTGTCAAAAAAGAAAAACGGAGAAACGGCGATCAAATATCCTAAAGATTGGCTTCCGCCATCGCCCAGAAATATTTTTGCGTTCGGCTTGTTCCAGTACATAAAGCCAAGCAAAGACGCGCAGAGCATAAAATAAATAAGGCTCATGCCGTTGTGCGCCTTATAAAGCATAAAACCTATTGAAAGACAGGCAAAAAATGAAATTCCTGAACAAACACAGTCCATCCCGTCAATCAGGTTATAAGCATTTACAATTGAAACAATCCAGAAAAAAGTAAGTATTTCGCCGACAAAAGGCGGAAATTTCCAGTACAAAAATGTCGTAAAGTGATAAGGGCTTACGCTCACAACTAAAGCCGCAAGAATCTGCATTAAAAACTTCAATTTTGCGCGCATATTAAGAATGTCGTCCAAAATTCCAAAAAAAAGAATAATTCCAAAACCTATGAATAAAGGCCAATAAAAACTAAGCACGACAGTTTTAAAAACAAAACGAACAAAAAACCAGACAATTAAAAGAGAGGCAAAAACTGCAATTCCGCCAAGACGAGGAATATTTCCTGTGTGAATCTTGCGCGGATCAACTTCATCATAAAGGCTTAATTTTCTGCAAATTCTAATAATTAACGGACAAAAGACTAAAGATAATACAAACGTGCCAAGAATGGCCAAAAGCATGCTAAACTCCTTGAAAATACATACTATGAGCCTATGAGCCTATGATAAATTTTCAAACCGTTTTTTGCAATACAAAATTCGGCATTTTGTCAAAAAAAAACTACAAAAGTAGTTTTTTTAACTAAAATTTATAAATATTGCTTTTCGTCCTGCCCTTCAACGCTTGCAAACAGCTCCACAAGGTTTTTTGCCGGACTGTTGTTTATTTTTTGCAGAAGAACTTCTTCAATTTGAAAAAATCCAACGTCAGCGCTCATGTGCACTTCGATTTTTATCGGCTTTTCTTTGCCTTGAAGAATTTTTACTTTTTCGATCGAATTTGCAGAATACTTGTGAATATCGCCAACAGACGGTTTTGAATTCATTTCCATAGGAATTCGCGCGCGTCCCTTTGTCATGTCGCAACCGTCGGCAATAAGAATCAGGCCGGCTTCTATAGAATGAATTTTTCTTGTTCCCATGTGGCCAAGAATTCCTTCAAGAGCCATGGAACGGATTATAACCCGCCGGTTCAAGTCTTTTGATTCTGGAAGCACAGTTTTTAAAATTCTTTCTATCATATTGAATGCAAGAATTCCTGAATAAAGCTCATGGTCCTGTCTGCCGATCGTCATTCCAAAATCGTGAAAAAAACTTGCAATTACAACTGCCGTTACGCTGTCAGAAAAACTTCCGGCATTCTCATTTTCGAGGCTGGTCTTTATGCCGCAAGTATAGAGAATTTTAAGCATTTTGAGCGCGTTGCGGCAAACTGTGCGCATATGAACAGGCCCATGGTCGTTAAAGCCAAGCCGGACAATCGAAACAGTATTTGCATAATCCTGAATCGCCTGCACTTCTTCATCGTTGATTAAAATTTCGATTACTTTGAGCGGAAGCTCGTCTTTTTCGGGTGTAAGCTCAATTATTTCTTTTGCAAGCTGAACCAATTTTTGGTCAACCGACATTTCTTTTACAGATTTCATAATGACATTATAACATTAAAAAAAGGTTAAAATTTCATTTGTATAAAATTTTAACCTTTTTTTTAACAAAATCTAATATTTTTTATTCAATTTTTGCGGCAGGGATTGGAGTACCGCCGAAGGCGTCGTTTTGCTTTGCAAAACGATGGAGCGCAAAGACGCGGAAGTACGGAAAGCCTGCCAGAATACAAAAATTACAGATAATCTGCCAGGTCGTAGATCAGTTTTTCGGTTTTTTCCCAGCCAAGACAAGGATCGGTGATTGATTTTCCATAAACTCCGTCGCCAATTGCCTGCGCGCCGTCTTCGAGATAACTTTCAATCATAAGTCCTTTTACAATTTTTTTTATGTCTTCAGACGAATGGCAGCTGTGAATTACGTCTTTTGAAATTCTTATCTGCTCGAGATATTTTTTGCCGGAATTTGAATGGTTGCAGTCTACGATTACGGCAGGATTTTGAAGCTTTGATTCGGCATAAGCGTCAATCAGCGCGCGCAAATCTTCGTAATGATAATTTGCATGAGCCCGGCCGTAAGCATCTACATATCCGCGCAAAATTGCATGCGCGAGGGGATTTCCGTCTGTCGTTACTTCCCAGCCACGGTACAAGAATTTCTGATGCGCCTGAGCCGCTGTGATTGAATTCATCATTACGGAAATGTCGCCCGAAGTCGGGTTTTTCATTCCGACTGGAATTCCAACGCCGCTTCCGACAATTCTGTGCAGCTGGTCTTCGACTGAACGGGCGCCGACTGCAACGTAAGCGAGCAAGTCAGAAAGATAACGGTGATTTTCCGGATAGAGCATTTCTTCGGCGCATGTAAAGCCAGTTTCTTTTACAACGCGTGTGTGCATTTCGCGGATTGCAATAATTCCTGCAAGCATATCCTCGCCTTTTGTCGGGTCAGGCTGATGCAGCATGCCTTTATAGCCAGTTCCTTTTGTGCGCGGCTTGTTTGTGTATACGCGCGGAATAATAAAAATCTTGTCCTTAACCTTTTCCTGAACTTTTACAAGGCGGTTCATGTAGTCGAGAACGGCAGTTTCGTTGTCGGCAGAACATGGACCGATAATCAGCAAAAAGCGGCCGTCCTTGCCTTCAAAAATATTTTTTATAATCTGATCGCGTTCTTCTTTAATTTTTGCAACTTCTTCTCCGAGCGGAAACTGTTTTTTTAATTCAGCCGGAACTGGAAGCTTGCGAACAAAGTTCATCTGCATATCCATAAAATTTTCCTCCGCAAAAATCCGCGCAAATTCGGCAGATTCTTTCGTTTCTATTTATAGTAATTATAACAAAACGGCTATAAAAAATAAAGTAAATTTATAAACGTGTAAAAAGCTTTTTGAGCGCATTTTGCTACACCAACCGGTCAAATGCGTTTTTTTACAGACTTTTATTCAGATAATCCAGCGAATACTGCAATGCCAGGGCAGCGGCATACGCCAGACTTTCTTTTGCCAAGTCGAAATGCTCGTTGTGATGCGGCCAGCTGTTTTTTTCGCTGTCGGAAGAGCCTACATGGACATATGTTCCAGGAGCTTTTCTTGAATAATCTGCAAAATTATCTGAGCCAAAACGCTTTTCCAAGTCTGTAATTACATTTTCTGGCGCTGTGATTTTTTTTGCCGATTCTACAACTTCCGCGGCTGTCTCTTTTGGGTTTGTGCAAGGATCGCAAATGTCTTCAAT
>NZ_DLLH01000067.1:24591-29373 GCF_002476655.1 Treponema sp. UBA7567 | reverse complement strand
TGCAATTTTTTCAACCTTTTCTGCAAGTTTTTTGCGGCTTTCCGCGCTAAAAGTGCGGATTGTTCCTTCAATTTCGGCTTCGCCGGCGATTATGTTGTACGTTGTTCCAGAATGAATAGAACCGATTCCCAAAATTGCCCCTTCAACCGGCGAAATCACTCTCGAAACAACAGTATGAAGTTTTGCAACGGTTAGACTTGCAATAAAAACAGAATCTACTCCGTCCTGTGGTCTTGTAATATGGGCCGCTTTTCCGTGAATTTTGATTTTTATCCGGTCGCAGCTTGCCATGTCCGCTCCGGTTTTTACTCCGATTTTTCCAACTTCCATTCCTGCCTGAAAGTGAATTCCAAAAGTCCTGTCAACTTTGTCCAAAACGCCTGCTTCAATAATCTGTCTCGCGCCTTTGCCAATTTCTTCCGCGGCCTGAAAGCACAGAATAACTTTTCCAGAAAAATCCGCCTTGTGGTTTAGCAAAAGTCTTGCAGTTCCAAGAAGATAAGCTGCATGGCCGTCGTGCCCGCAAGCGTGCATAATTCCAGGATTTTGGCTTTTATATGGAACATTATTCTCTTCCTGAACAGGAAGAGCGTCTATGTCTGCCCTCAAAAAAAGGGTTTTGCCAGGGCGGCCGCTGTCAATTTCGGCAATTACGTTTGTCTGGCCAACCCTGTAAGGAGACAAACCTAAAGCTTTAAGTTCCTGTTCGATTCTATTGCAGGTTTCAAATTCTTTAAGGCCAAGTTCCGGATGCGAATGAAAATAGCAGCGCTGCTCCCACATATATTCCAAAAGACTTTTTGCTTCTATAAAAGATGGTGAATTGTTTTCTGATTTTGCAGAATCTTCTTTTGACGATAAATTGTTCATTTTTTGCCTCCAATAAAGTTTGCAACGCAAACTTGTAAAAATAAAAACAGACGTTATTTTCGGCTGTTTTTATCTTACACTCCGCTTTATGCGCTTATATGAATAAAAAAATTTTTTCATATATTTTTCGTATAACCTATTGACATACTAGGTTTGTTTGATGTATTTGTTATACATCGCTTTTACCTAGTTAGTCAATAGGTAAAAAAACAAAAAAGTGCTAGGGTATGGAACCGCGCCGGAGGCGGCCACTGGACTGAGCGGAGCGAAGGAAGCGGCTGGAGCGAAAGCGCAACGGTGGAACACCCGGCCTGAGCAAAGCGAAGGCAGCACCCAAAAAAAATGCAACTCACAGGAGGTTTTTATGAGAGTTACAAAATTATTTTTATTAACAGCTTTAATTATTTCCGGAGCAGCATTGATGGGCTGCACAAAAAAGGCTGAGCCTGGCAAAAATACGGATTCTGCAAAAAAAACGCTCACCTACAGCCGTTCGCAAGGCCCTTACACTGTGCTTTTTGAAAATGCGGTTAAACCGATTCTTGAAAAAAAAGGCTACACCTTAAAAGGCTACGATTATTCTGAGCTTTCTTTGGCGGACGATGCTGTAAATGGCGGCGATGTTGATTTTAACGTTGAACAGCACACGGCTTACGCTCAAAACTACAACAAAGGAAATAACGGACATCTTGTTCCAATTACACCAATTCCGACAGTTCCTGCAAGCATGTTTTCGAGCCATTACAAATCCTTGGACGAAATTAAAAATATTAAAAAACCAAAAATTGCCGTTCCAAACGACCCGGCAAACACTGCCAGAGCTTATGTTCTGCTCCAGAAAATCGGCTGGATTACTTTGCGCGAAAATGTAAATCTTTCGACAGTCACAAGCGAAGATATTGCGTCAAATCCGTACAACATCCAGTTTACCGAAATGAAAAGCTTGAACATTCCTCAGGTTCAGGACGACTTTGACTTTGTAATAATTACAGGCTCAATCGTTTACAATGCCGGAATCGACGCCAGCACAGCGCTCGCAAAAGAAGATGTTCTTCCTCACTTGATTTTGCAGGTTGTTGTCCGCGAAGACAATGTAAACTCGCAGTGGGCAAAAGATTTGGTTGCCGCCTACCACAGCGCAGAATTTAAGGCTTATCTCGAAAAAACAAATTACGAAAACGGACTTTTCTGGATTCCAAAAGGATACGAATTCAATTAAAATTTGAAAAAAAATTAAGGGCGTTGCCGCCGCAAGCGGCGGCCGGGCTTTGCAGGGTTCCGGCTTTCGCCTGCATTTGCGGCTGCCTGCAACCGCAAACGGCTTTGCCGCCCTTTCAATCCCTAACGCAGAATCGCAGGAGTTTTTATGAAAAATATTATTGAATTTATAAATATCAGCAAAACTTTCAAATCCAAAGATTCCGAAGTTCACGCTCTAAAAAATATTTCGCTTTCTGTGCAAAAAGGCGACATTTTTGGAGTAATCGGTTTTTCTGGAGCCGGAAAATCAACTCTTGTGCGCATGATAAATGCTCTGGAAAAACCAACTTCGGGAAGCATAATTGTAAATGACGAAAATGTCCTTGAATTAAGAGGCGAAAACCTTCGCGGTTTTAGAAAAAATATCGGAATGATTTTTCAGCATTTTAATCTGCTCCAAAGCCACACGGTTTTTCAAAATATTGCAATTCCGCTGGAACTTGAGCATTGGCCAAAATCAAAAATTACAGCCCGCGTAAACCAGCTTTTAAAATTTGTCGGGCTGGACGAAAAAGCAAATTCTTTTCCAAACGAACTTTCCGGCGGCCAAAAACAGCGCGTTGGAATTGCACGCGCTTTGACCCTCAATCCAGAAATTTTGCTCTGCGACGAAGCAACAAGCGCCTTAGACCCGCGAACCACAGATTCAATTTTGGAGCTTTTGCAAAAAATAAACAAAGATTTAAACGTTACAATTTTGATGATTACACACCAAATGAACGTAATTCAAAAAGTCTGCAATAAAGTTGCTGTTCTGGAAAAAGGCGAGCTTGTCGAAAGCGGAAATGTAATCGACGTGTTTGGAAATCCGCAAAAAGAAACTACTAAAGGTTTTATCCGGACTGTAATTAACGACCAGCTGCCGGAAAGTGTAAAAAGTTATTTACGAGATTACGACAAGCCTCAAAAAGTCGTTCGGTTGCGTTTTGACGGAAAAAACGCCGACAATCCGATTATGTCGCTTGCAATAAAAGAAACTGGCGTAAATATTTCGATTTTGTACGGAACTGTTACAGAACTTGAGGGAAAAGTTGTGGGTTTTCAGACAGTGCAGATTACTGGCGAAGAAAAACAATTAGCAGCAGCGGAAACATTTTTTAAGGAACACGGTGTTCCGGCAGTGGAGGTTAAATTATGATATTTGGAATCAGCGCTTCAAAAATCTGGCTCAGCATAGGGCAAACTGTCTATATGGTCGGAATTTCGCTTTTGGCAGGACTTTTAATCGCTTTTCCGCTTGCAATAATTCTTTTTTTAACGCGAAAAGGCGGAATAAAGCAAAATCAGATTATCTACAATATAATAAGCGCAATTATAAACATAATCCGTTCAGTTCCATTTATAATTTTGATTGTGTACATTATGCCGTTTACAAAAGCAATTGTCGGAACCCGCGTAGGCTCAACAGCAGCGCTTGTTCCTCTTACGGCATACATTGCTCCATATCTTGCGCGGCTCATAGAAAACGCGCTTTTTGAAACAGACAAGGGAATTATAGAAGCAAGCCAGGCGATGGGCGCAACAATTTTTCAGACGATTTTTAAATTTGTTCTGCCGGAAGCAAAAGGTTCAATTATCTTGGGAATTACGACAGGAACTGTTGGCTTGCTCGGAGCAACGGCAATGGCTGGGGCTGTCGGTGGCGGCGGAGTTGGCGATTTGGCTTTAACCTACGGTTATCAAAGATTTAACACGCCGTTAATGACAAGCACAGTTGTTATTTTGATTATTTTTGTTCAGATAATCCAGGTGATTGGAACTCGTTCTGCAAAAAAGCGTTAGCGTTGTGCAAGGCGGCAAGGCCGGCCGCCGCAGGCGGCTGGAGCGCAAGCGGAACCTGGAACATAGCGACGGCTTTAGCCGGAACGCCCGAATTTTATTTTTGATTCTGGCCGTTTACGTAAAGCTCCGGTTTATAATAATGCTCGCGCATTGCAAGCACGGCTTCTTCGAGTTTTTCGGATTTCATAAAATCGAGAATGTGCGCGTGCTGTGCGTAAATTGTTTTTAGGGCTTCCAGTTTGTTGTCAGAATAATAGGTCGAAATAAACGCCATCAAGGTTTCTTTGGCGTCATATTCTTTGACCAGCATTGAGTTGCCTACTCCTTCGATTATGCAGCGTTCAAAATCGTGCGTAATATCGATATATCCAACCGCATTGCCTTCGTCCAAAAGTTTCTTTTGTTTTTGAAGCTGAGCTTCGAGTTCAGGCAAAATTTTCGGCATTTTTCCACTGCGATAGCAAAAACGGTACGCGGCAACTACAAGAAAAAAAACAACCTGAAGAATTTCGTTTACCGTTTTTTTATCTGGATCGATTACAAAAAATCCCATATTGTGCTTGTATTCTATCAATCCCTCTTTTACAAGCAAGTTTATACTTTCGCGAATCGGCGTGTTGCTTACACCGAGAGTCCGGCAAAGCTCGTCAAGATTTATATTCTCGCCACGTTTAAAATCCTGATTTAAAATTCCATTTTTTAGATATTCATAAACCTGATCACGCAAACTAACTTTTTTAATCAAACCAGACACAGCTAACCCCCATTGGTTATTTGTATTATGCAAAATATGGCTTTATTTTAATATATCGTGCATTAAATTTCAAAGGAAATTAGCCTGAATGTCGAATTTTGAAAAGAACAGTCATT
>NZ_DLLH01000067.1:0-24554 GCF_002476655.1 Treponema sp. UBA7567 | reverse complement strand
AGCCCGATAATGACAGAAAAACAAATCTGGTAACGACAAATGGCAAGCCCGATAATGACAGTCCGCTTTATGTCATTCTCTTGCCTGACAAGGGAATCTCTTAATGACATTAAACTATAAAACTCGAAGTTCTGGCTAATTAGGCAGAGTTTTTGCGCTTTAAGAATTCTTAAAGCGTTTTATTTTTCTGCCAAGTTTTATTTTAACTTTTGATTGATTTCTGAAAGCCGATCGAGGGCTGCGTTCAAAGTTTCGTCTTTTTTTGCAAAATGGATCCGCAGATAGTCGTTTACATTTTCCTTAAAAAAACTAGAACCCGGAACCATTCCAACTCCAACATCCCGGCAAAGAATTTCTGCAAACTCAAGATCGCTCGTTACGTTGAGTTTTTTCATATAATCCTTAAAATCAATCATTATGTAATAAGCGCCTTCCGGAACATTGTGCCTAAGTCCGATTGAATCCAGCCCTTTACACATTATGTCGCGTTTGTGAGTATATTTTGCCGTCAATTCGTCGTAATATTTCTGCCCGAATTTTAAACCGGTAACTATTGCTTCCTGCAAAGGCGCGGCCGCTCCTACTGTCAAAAAATCATGAACCTTTTTTATCCGGTCTGTAATTTCTGGAGGAGCAATTGTATAGCCAAGCCGCCAGCCTGTAAGCGAATAAGTTTTGGAAAGCGAGCCGCAGACAATTGTCCGTTCTTTCATACCCGGAAGCGCCGCCATATAAACCATTTTGTTTGGTGCGTAAATGATATGCTCATAAACTTCATCGGTTACAACATAGGCATCGTATTTTTTTGCAAGGTCGGCAATCACCGTCATTTCCTCAAGAGTAAAAACTTTTCCGCACGGATTTGAAGGATTGCACAAAATCAGCGCTTTTGCTCCAGCCCTGAATGCGTCTTCGAGCTTTTCCGGATCAAAATTGTACTTTGGCGGAACAAGAGGAATATAAACCGGTTCTGCGCCCGAAAGAATTGTGTCCGCTCCGTAATTTTCATAAAATGGCGAAAAAATCGCAACTTTGTCGCCAGGATTGCAAATCGTCATCATTGCAGCCATCATCGCTTCTGTTCCGCCGCAGGTCGTCACAATTTCGGAATTCGGGTCGACAGGAATTCCCATCAATTTTGACTGTTTTGCCGCCAACGCTTCGCGAAAATTCTGCGCTCCCCACGTTAACGAATACTGATGAAAATTTTCGTAGGCAACCTGCGCAAGCCTGTCCAAAATCGGCTTTGGCGGTTCAAAATCCGGAAATCCCTGGCTTAAATTTACAGCATCGTATTTTAACGAAATGCGCGTCATTCTGCGTATAACCGAATCAGTAAAATTTGCAGTTCTAACAGATAAAGATTTCATTTTTGCCTTCCATCTAATTATTTTTAATATTCCGGGCCATTTTTGTCAGCCAACAAAGCTGGCTGACAAAAACCGGGCTTTGCAGGGTTCTGGCTTTCGCCTGCATTGCTCCACTTCGTTCCGCAACGGCTTTGCCGCCCTTCCAATCCCTTGTCCGTAAAAACAAAAGCCGCTCTCTTTGTACCAGAAAATCCTATTTTACATAGCTAATTTTTCTGTTTAATATTTTTTCCGGATCAAATGCCTGTTTTATAGCGTTCATCAATGCTACATTTTTCTGTGGAGTTTGTCCAAAGAAAAATTCACGCTTGCTCACACCAAGTCCGTGTTCACCAGAAATCAAGCCTCCAAGACTGTGCGTCTGCTCATACAGTTTTTTAAGGTTTTCGTGCAATTCTTTTTGCCAGGCTTCTTCGCTTCGGCTGCCACGAACCACACACAAATGAACATTTCCGTCGCCGGCGTGTCCAAAACTTATCATTTGCATGCCAGTTTCAGCTTCGAGCCTGTTTACATACTTTACAAATTTATCAACCTGGCTAATCGGCACAACAATGTCCAAAGGTTCCTGCTCGCTCACCGCTTCCACAGATTTTACAAGACAACCGCGCACACGCCAAATATTTGCGCTTTGTTCTGTGTCGTTCAGAACAAAAAAACCGCGGCTTATATTTTTTACAATTTCTTTTAATTTTAAAATCGCAGCGTCAATTTCTGCCCTGCTTCCGTCAAATGTAATCAAAAGATAGGCTTTGCAATCAGTATCAGGATAATGAATGTTTTTTTCGGCAGGACTTACGCTATTTAAAAAACTTTCGCCCATTTCGACAACTTTTCGTTCTATAAATTCAACTGCGGTCGGATTTATATTTGCCTTTAAAATCAGCGGAACAGATTCAATTCCAGCCTTAAGACTGTCGTACGAAATTAATAGGCTCGCAGAACTTTCAGGTTTGCCAACGAGTTTTAAAAGACATTTTGTTATGACGGCAAGTGTTCCTTCAGAACCAATCACAAGGTCTTTTATATCAAGGCCAGTTGTATCTTTGCGGTTTTTTGAGCCTGTTTGAATTACTGTTCCGTCCGCAAGAACAAGTTCCAGTCCCATTACATAATTTCTTGTGACGCCATATTTTACAGCACGCATTCCGCCGGCATTTGTCGCTATGTTTCCACCGATTGATGCCATTTTTTCGCCGGGATCTGGCGGATAAAAAAGTCCAAGGCTTTCTACATATTTTTGAAAATCCTGCAAAATAACGCCCGGTTCAACAGTCGCTGTAAAATTTTCCCTGTCGATTTCGAGAATTCTGTTCATCTGTGAAAAATCGATTATAATTGCATTTTCAAACGGAACTGTCGAACCTACAAGATTTGTTCCTGCTCCACGCGGAGTTACAGGAATTTTATTTTTGTGGGCAAATTTTAAAACTTCGCTCACTTCCTGCGTTGACTTTACAAAAACAAGAGCTGATGCACTTCCCTGTTTGCGGCCCAAAGTATCCGAAAGAAATTTTTTTTCAATTTTTTCACCGTAAATAATCCGGCTTTCGTCTTTTATAATTTTTGAAAGTTGTTTAACTTCTTCCATATAAATACATTTCCTTTTTAAACGGATAAAATCGGGGCGTTGCGGGGGTGTCCCCGCTAGAAGGGGTAGCGGCCAACAAAGTGGACGCGCAGGGGAAGACTTTCCCCTCCCCTCCTTTTTTTTAATTGCAAAAACCTCCAAACAAAAAGTCCGGAGGTTTGAGCCTGATTTTTTATTCTGAGAGGCGGGCAGAAAGCTCGTCTTCGTCCCAGCCTACCTTGATAAAATATCCGCCGTAATTTTCGTTAAAGATTTTTTCGGTTTCGGCTGTTTGAAAGGCTGCTACGACTTTGCGGAAAAGCTCCACCTTTGCTGAATCTTTGAGACTTTCGGCATTTGCGGCAATCAAGTTCCAGTAATTTTTTTCTGTAAGACTTGTGTCGGCAAAAATTGCGCTTTCTGTTTTTATTCCAAAGCTCAGAGCATAGTTTCCGTTGATAATCGCCGCGTCTACGTCTGGCAACGCCGAAGGAATTGTGTTTGCCTTGAGTTCTTTAATTTGAACTTTGCTTGTAAGAACGTCGTTGATTCTCGGATTAAAACCGGCATTTTCGTTGAGAGTTACCAGTCCTGCCGCCTGCAAAACTTTGAGCGCGCGCCCGCCGTTTGTAACATCGTCCGGAATTGCAACAACTGCGCCTTCTTTAAGCTCTGCTACAGATTTTACTTTTGTTGAATAAAGGTTGAGCGGAATAATGAATGTGTTTCCGATAATTTTTAAATTGTATCCGCGGGAAGCCGAATCTGCTTCCAAAAAAATTCTGTGCTGGAAAGCGTTAAGGTCAATGTCGTTGTTTGCAAGCGCTGTATTTGGTGTGCTGTAATCTGTAAAAAGCACAATCTGAAGGTCAATTCCTTCTGCCTTGAGCGCTTCTTTTGCAGGTTTCCAAATTTCTTCGTACATTGCCCCGACAACGCCAAGCTTTACTGTGTTTGATTTTTTTTCACCGCAAGAAGTAAAAAAAACCGAAATAAGTGCAAGCGCACTTGCCAAAATTGCAATGTTTTTTTTCATAAGAATCTCCCTTAAAAGACCGTATTTTTGAAATCAGCCTTTTGTTTTTATTCCCTAGCAAATCACTAGGTAAACTATATTTTTGTTTATACTACTTTTAGTTTTTTTATTCAATAGTTTTTTATTTTTTTGTTTTTTTAAGCAATTTTTTTTAATGCGTGTGTTTTTTTATAAAATTTGTGCCTGCCCATTGAATAAGATTTACAACAATGACAAGCAAAATAATTGTAAGCCAGGTTATGTCCTGCATATTCATATCGTGTCCGTACTGAATCGCAAAATTTCCAAGACCGCCAGCTCCAACTGCCCCTGCCATTGCCGTCAATCCAATTAAACTTACCGTCGTAATCATAGTTCCGCGGACAATCGGGCCAATGCTTTCTTTTAGGTAAACCCTAAGAACAATATCCCACGGACTCAATCCCATGCTCACGGCCGCTTCGACAAGACCAGAATCAACTTCCGCAAGAGCGGTTTCAATCTGCCGGCTAAAAAACGGCACAGTTCCAAAAACCAAAGGCACAATCGCACCGCGAACATCGATCGAAGTTCCCATAATAAGCCGGCTCAACGGCATAACTCCCGTAAGCAAAATAATGAACGGAATCGAGCGGAAAAAATTTATCAGTTTATCCAAAATCTGATAAACAATTTTATTTTCGAGAATCGCTCCTTTTTTGGTAACAACAAGAGTAATTCCAAAGACAAGCCCCAAAACAAAACTTATCGTGCCAGACCAGAGCGTCATCTGCAAAGTTTGAACAATCGAAATTCCAAAATTCACATAACGCTTGTTCGCCATCAAGTTCGGAAGAATTTTTGTCAAAAACTCAAGCATTTTTTAAAACCTCCACACCAACATTTTCTTCGCGGATATGTTCAAGAGCGCGTTCAATCGCTTCTTTTTTTCCGCTAATAATTGCAATTGTTCCACCGATCGGCGCATTCTGAACAATTTCGATTTCTGCAAAAATAATATTCATCGTCACATCGTAAATCCGCGAAGTTGCGCTGATTAAAGGCTCGCTCACGTTTTTTTGAATATACGAAAAACGTACAAGATATTCGCCTTTTTCCAGATGAACAACAGGGCTGTCTTCTTCAATCAATTCCTCGATTTTTGTTAAGCTCGAAGTCGCCTTAATAAAGCGTTTTGTAACTTCGTTCTGTGGATTTGCAAAAATATTGAACACATCTCCCTTCTCAACAATTTTTCCGCGTTCCATAACCGCAACTTTGTCGCAAATCTCTTTTATAACTTCCATCTGGTGCGTAATAATCACAATCGTAAGCCCAAGTTTTTTATTCAATTTTTTTAGAAGTTTTAAAATCGCCTTTGTCGTCGTCGGATCAAGCGCGCTCGTCGCTTCGTCGCAAAGCAAAATGTCCGGATCATTGGCAAGAGCGCGGGCAATCGCAACACGCTGTTTTTGGCCGCCGGAAAGCTGCGACGGAAAATTTTTATCCTTGTCGTTAATTTCTACAAGCTCCAAAAGCGAATGAACTTTTTGCGAAATCTCCTCCTTAGAAAGTCCAGAATGTTTTAACGGAAAAGCGACATTTTCAAAAACATTGCGGCTTTTCATCAAATTAAAATGCTGAAAAATCATTCCAATTTTTTTTCGTTCCTGCCTCAGTTCTTTTTCCGAAAGCGAAAGAAAATCCTTGCCTTTTACAATCACTTGTCCAGAAGTCGGTCTTCCAAGAAGGTTAATCGTCCGCACCAAAGTCGACTTCCCTGCCCCGCTAAAACCGATAATTCCATAAATCTCGCCTTTTTCAACCGAAACAGAAGCATCTTTAACCGCGTCAAAAATTTTTCCGTCCTGCTCAAAAGTTTTGGTTATGTTTTTTAATTCAATAATTGCCACAAAAACCTCCATATTTAAATTTTTTGGGCCATTTTTGCTTTCGCAAAAACCGGGCTTTCCGTACTTCCGCGTCTTCGCGCTCCATTCCTGCGTTGCACTCCGGAACGCCTCCGGCGGTACTCCAATCCCTTGTCCGCAAGGACAAGGCGTTCGCTTTAGCGAACACGTCTATAATCGAGTTTTGCGTTAACAAAATCTCGCAGCGTGGTTGCACGCAAAATTTCTTTTTTTTCTATAAATATCGCTTTGGAAAAATCAAAAAAAATGCTATAATACTACCAATTCTATAGGTTACTTTTATAACACTTCTAAAAAATCCCCTTTTTAGAAAAATTTTTCCTGGAGATACTTCTATGTTAAAAATTTCAACAAAGGGTCAATACGCGCTTTTGCTTATGACCGACCTTGCAGAACAAGACCCTTCAAAATACGTAGCTCTTAAAATTTTAAGCCACCGCCACAACCTAAGCATAAAATATGCCGAACAAATTTTAATGCAGCTCAGCAAAACCGGACTTGTTGTCGGTTTACGCGGAAATAACGGCGGTTACAAACTTGCAAAATCTCCAGACCAATACACAGCTGGAGAAATTTTGCGGGCAATGGAAGGCAATTTAAGCCCAAAAGGTGTTTCTGAAGGAAATACAGTTTCTTCCGTCGGAAACGATGCTTTTTGGCAAGGTTTTGACGAAGCAGTAAATCAATACGTTGACAGCATTACCCTCGAACAAATTGCCGAAAAAAACCGCGAATTTAACGGTTTCGACTACGTAATTTAATTAAAAATTCAATCCTCCGTTCAATTATTTTTAAACTCGCTGCAAATTGCTTTAAGCGCCTCTTCGAGAATTTTTCTTGGAGTGGCGCAATTTATTCTCTGAAACTTCTCTCCTTCAATTCCAAACATTGTTCCACGGTCAAGCCAGACTTTTGCCTTATTGAGAATTTTGTTTTCAATCTGAGAGTCCGTTAATTCAAAATCCGAAAAATCAAGCCACAAAAGATAAGTGCCTTCCGGCTTGCAAACCTTGATTTTCGGGCAATTTTCCGAAATGTATTTTTCTGCAAACAAAATATTCTGCCAGATATACGAACGAACCTGCTCAAACCATTCATCGCCTTCAGAATAAGCGGCAGTTGCGGCCTCAATGCCCATAATAGGCGGCTCGTCGTAGCCGGTGCATTCAATTTCTTTTATAAAAGAATTCCGCAATTTTTCGTTCGGAATTACAATGTTTGAAAACTGAAGTCCTGCCAAATTAAAAGTTTTGCTCGGAGAATTGCAGATAATTGAATTTTGAGCGGCTTCTTCAGAAAGCAGCGCAAAAACTGTGTGTTTATGACCTTCAAAAGTTATATCGCAGTGAATTTCATCGCTTATAACCAAAACATTGTGTTTTAAGCATATTTGGCTCAATTTTAAAAGCTCTTCTTTTTTCCAGACCCTTCCGCCAGGATTGTGAGGCGAACACAGTATAAAAAGCTTTACTTTTTCAGAAACAATTTTATTTTCAAAATCTTCAAAATCAATTTCGTAATGTCCGTTTTTTAAAACCAATGGATTGTTCACTAGTTTTCTTTTTTGATTGCTAATTGCTTTAGAAAAAGGATAATAAACCGGCCTCTGAATAAGAACAGAATCGCCTTCAGAAGTAAATGCGCGTATTGCCATGCAAATTGCAAAAACAACTCCAGGAGTATTAACAACCCATTCTGTTTTGATTTCAAAATTGTGCCGGTTTTTGTACCATTTTTTTAACGCATCGTAATAGCGAGAATCTGGCCAGCTGTAGCCAAAAATTCCGTGATTGCAGCGCTTTTTTAGCGCATCTGTAACACATGGAGCTGTCGGCCAGTCCATATCAGCGACCCAAAGACTGAGCGCGTCAATAGGTTTATTGCGGGCTTCTGCCAAATCGTATTTTATTGCCATTGTATTAGAGCGGTCTGTAATTTTATCAAAATCAAAAGTCATTTTTTTTCTCCAATAAATAAGTTTATTTTTAGTTTTTAAAAATGCGCCAGGGATTGGAAGGGCGGCAAAGCCGTTGCGGAACGAAGCGGAGCAATGCAGGCGAAAGCCAGAACCCTGCAAAGCCCGGCCGGCACTTTGTGCCGGGGCGCCCGGCTTTTAATCTTCCAAAGCCTGCTTTATATCATTTTTTAAGTCTTCAAAATTTTCGATTCCGACAGAAAGCCGGATCAAAGTGTCGGTTATGCCTTTTTGCTTGCGTTTTTCTTCCGGAATTTCCGAATGGGTTTGAGTGAGCGGATAAGTTGCAAGGCTTTCCACTCCGCCCAAGCTTTCCGCATACCGGAAAATTCGGATTTTGCGCAAAAATCGTTCGACCGTTTTACTGCTGTCCAAATAAATCGAAATCATGCTTCCAAAACCGCTCGCCTGCGATTTGTGGATTTCGTGTCCTGGAGTTTCCGGCAATCCAATGTACAGAACTTTTTTTACAAGTTTTTCAGTTTTTAAGTATTGAGCCAGTTTTGCGGCATTTTCGCTTTGTTTTTCCAATCTGACCGTCAGAGTTTTTATTCCGCGGATTGTAAGCCAGCTGTCAAAAGGTGCAAGCATTGAACCTGTAGTTTTTGTTATAAAAGCCATATCTTCGGCAATTTTTTCGTTATTTGTCGTTACAAAACCGGCGAGAACATCATTGTGTCCTGCAAGAAATTTTGTCCCCGACTGAATTACAACGTCAGCGCCAAGTGCAAGCGGTTTTTGATAATAAGCAGTCAAAAAAGTATTGTCGACAACAAGAAGCGCTCCGTGCGAATGAGCAAGTTCTGCGGTTTTTTGAATGTCTGTAACCGTCATGAGCGGGTTTCCGGGAGTTTCGATAAAGACGATTTTTGTGTCTGGACGAAATGCTCTTTCAATCTGTTCAAGGCTGGAAGTGTCTACAAAAGTTGTTTCTATTCCCTGTTTTTTTACAATTGTGTTAAAAAGCCTGAGAGAACCGCCATAAATGTCGTCCGAACTTATAATGTGGCTTTTTGTTTCGAGCATGCTAAAAAAAGCAGTTTCTGCCGCCATTCCGCAACTAAACGCAAAACCGAATTTTGCTCCGTCGAGAGCAGCAACCGTTTCTTCCAAAAATTTCCGCGTCGGATTAGAAAGCCTTGAATAATCATAACCTGTCGATTTTCCAAGTCCCGGATGAGCAAATGTCGCCGACTGGACAAGCGGAACAGAAATCGCTCCCGACAAATCCACAGATTTTGCCTCTGGATTACCCTGAACACAAAGCGTATCAAAACAATAATTTGAAAATTCCATAAAAACTCCGCAACAAAAGACAGCACGGCTAAAAAAACAATAAGCCTGTTGTCAAAAAAAGAATAAATAAAAAAAAGAGAATTTGCCCGGAAAAATTTAAAAAGCAGGAAATTTAATCTGTTAAAAATTAAAGGGCACGAGAAGAAAGGCACATGACACCGTTGCGGAAATTCTGGCGTACAAGTTTTTCAAAATAAACTGCCATTTTTCATGCACCTCCAAAAAAAGATGTTTCCACTTTAATAAAAAAATAATTTTTTGTCGATAGGCCTGTAAATTTTTGTAAACTGCCAATCATGCATGTTTACGCAGCAAACTCAGCCAGGAATCTGTTGGAAATTTTCAGTATATTATCGGGTCAAGCCCGATAATGGCATTAAATTGCAAAACTTGCAGCAACTCTGCTAACAGTTGTCGCAGCTCAAAAAGTTTGCTACATTTTCTTATAAATGCTGGTTAGAAATAATTTTTTTGACGCTTGACATAAAAATTATTACCTAGTATATCTATCGGCAATCAAAATATCGACAAAGGAGATGTAAGATATGAAAAAAATCCTGGCAATCACATCGGCTTTACTCGCAGCAGTTGCAGTAAACGCACAGACAGTTCTCAAAGTTGGAGCAACTCCAGAGCCACACGCAGAAATCCTCAACCTTGTAAAAGATGATCTCAAGGCGCAGGGAATCGACCTTCAGGTAATCGAATTTACAGATTATGTAACACCAAACGATGCAGTAGAATCTGGCGACATTGACGCAAACTACTTTCAGCATATTCCATACCTTGAATCGTTTAACAAAGAAAGAGGCTATCACCTTGTAAACGCGGCAGGAATTCACGTTGAGCCATTTGCAATTTATTCTCACAAAATCAAGTCGCTCTCAGACCTCAAAAAGAAAGCTTCAGTAGCAATTCCAAACGATCCTACAAACGAAGCTCGCGCGCTTTTGCTCCTTCAGGAAGCAGGACTTATCACTTTGAAAGAAGGCGCAGGTATCGAAGCAACGCCACTTGACATTAAAAAGAATCCTCTCAAGCTTAAATTCAAAGAAATCGAAGCCGCTTCGCTCCCACGTGTGCTCGACGACGTTGACGCCGCTGTAATCAACGGAAACTACGCTCTTCCAGCAGGACTTTCTGCAAAAAAGGACGGACTTTTTGTTGAAGGCTCATCTTCACCTTATGTAAACGTAATCGCAGTAAAAGCCGGCAACGAAAACAAGCCTGCAATCAAAGCCCTCATCAAGGCAATCGAAAGCGAAAAAGTAAAAGAATATATCAACAAAAAATACCCAAACGGCGAAGTTGTTACAGTTTTCTAAAAAAGGCTTTTAAATTTGGACGAAATTCTGCGGTCTAACCTGCTTTGCGCAGTTCCGCTTTTCGCTCCATTGCAAAGAAAACCGTGATTTTTAATCACAGTTTTCTTTGCAACGCTTGCGCGCTGCTCCAATCAGGCGTAAATTTTCCTTAAAAAAATTATTTTCCGTTCTTAAAAAGATTCGTCACAAAAAAATCAGTCAAATCCCTTATAACTTCCGCTGCAATCATAAGGCCTGCAACAGACGGAACAAAAGCATTGCTGCCAGGTGTCTGTTTTTTTAAATGCATGCAATTTTTTTCTTCAATTTCATCAGAATTAAATTCATCTTCTTTCGGAGGAATTGCTTTTTCTGTCGAAAAAACGCATTTTAACCGTTTAATTCCGCGTTTTTTAAGTTCATTGCGCATAACTCTGGCAAGCGGACAAACGCTCGTCCTCGAAATATCAGCAACTTCCAGCAAAGAAGGATTAACCTTGTTTCCGGCTCCCATGCTGCTTATAACCGGCACTCCGGCTTCTTTTGCCTTTTCAATAATCGCAAGTTTTCCAGTTACAGTATCAATACAATCAACGACATAATCATAAACAGAAAAATCAAACTGGCCGGCAGTTTCCGGCATAAAAAAAACTTTGTGCTTTGTAACCTTGCAGTCTGGATTTATGTCATAAATCCGCTCTTCAGCAACATCGACCTTGTTTTTTCCAAGCGTCGAATGAAGCGCAAAAAGCTGACGATTTATATTTGACAGGCAAACAGTATCATCATCAACAATATCAATTGCGCCAATTCCAGAACGGACAAGAGCTTCAACAACGTAACTTCCAACTCCGCCAATTCCAAAAACAATCACTCTTGAAGCAAAAATTTTTTCCATTCTGTCTTTGCCAAAAGTAAGGCAAATTCTTTCAAACTGGTTTTTCATAAACAAAACTATTCTTCATCCCCAAATTTTTCATCAGATTCTTCATCTTCGTCAGACTCGTCATCATAAAACTGATCCAGAAAATCTTGCAATTCTTCAAATTCTTTTTCATCGCGTTCTTTTGAATCTTGAGTTCGTCCGTCAATTATAAAACTTTCGCAGTACATTTCTAAAGTTTCGATAATAAAAACAAAATCCTCTTCTTCAAGCCTGTAAATATCTAAAACTTCGTGAATTTTAGGCAAAAGCCTTTTTAATCGCTCAATTGAATCGTCATATTCCGCTGCAATCCGTGCATTTTCTCCGTCAGAACGCAAAATATCCGTCCGCTCATTCAAAATCTGCGAATATATTTTTTTCAACGTCTTTAATAAAAATTTGTCTTCTTCATTCATAATTATTCTAAACTTTATACTTCAAACTTTGAGTTTTATCAATCATAGAAAAATGCAAACCTTGCCAGGTTTGCAAGCTGTTTTTTTTAAACTCAACCTTCGCCTTAAATCTTAAAATTAACGTTGCGCTTTACAACAACCAATTGAATTTAGGCAACGACTCTACTAAACTACCCTAAAGGAAAAAACAAATGGAAAATCAAACCAATAAATTTTTAAAAGGAATTTTTTTCATCCTTTTATTCTTTTTAACAATTCTGTGCGGAATGCTTTTTAAAGTAATGGCTGATGTTTTTAAGCCTGTCGTACTTGCAGTTCTGCTGTCCCTTGTTTTTTACCCTCTTATAAAGCGCCTCTGCCTTTTTATAAAACTTCCATGGTGGCTTTCGACAGTAATTGTCTACCTTGCGTTTTTTATCGCTTTTTTTCTTGTCGTAAACATTCTTACGGCAAGTTTTAAGGCAATTGTTCTTGCAATTCCACGCTACCAAGAACGTTTCAATGCAATTCAAGATTCAATCCGCCTCGCAATCGAAGCCCATCCAAATTCTAAATTTTTTACGCTTTTAAATTTTGATGAAGAAGCCTCTCTTTTTGCAAATTTAAACAATCAGTTCAATATTCTTGAATATTTAAAATCTCTTGCGATTGACTTTACTGGTTCTGTCGTAGTTTTTATGAAAACTCTTTTTTTGGTAGTCTTGCTGTCAATTTTTCTGCTTGCAGAATTCAAAAAGACCAAGCACAAGGTTCGGCTCGCATTTACAAACGAACACAACCTGCGCGTTATAAAAATCGTGCACAATATCATAAAAGACACAACTCATTACATCTCGATTAAATTCGTAATTTCGCTTTTTACTGGAATTTTCATTTTTATCGCATGCGCACTTACAAGAATGGACTTCCCTCTAGTCTGGGCATTTTTGGCATTTTGCTTAAATTTTATTCCAACTTTTGGCTCAATAGCTTCCTGCGCAATCACAATACTTTTTTCAATCATACAGTTTTATCCATCTCCGGTTGCTCCAATTATAATCGGAATTTGGGTTATTGCCGTAAATATGATTCTTGGAAACGTAATTGAACCAAAAATTGAAGGCGACAACCTCGGCATTTCGCCGTTTGTTATTCTTGTTTCGCTCTCTCTTGCCGGCTGGCTCTGGGGAATTTTGGGAATGATTCTTGCAGTTCCTTTAATGGTTATAATAAAAATTGTCTGCGAAAACATTTCCTATCTAAAACCCATTGCCGTTTTTTTGGGAAACAAAAGCAACTAAATCACATTTTTTGCCTTGTAATTCCAGAACCGGTCAATTCTCTCAATCCGCCGCTCATATTTGTAACAGAACGGTTATCTTGCTCGCCAGAATAATTTTCTTGTGAACAGCAGAATCAACTTTGCCGGTCGATTTTTTATGCTTCCAATCTGCCGGGTCGCCTCGGCAATTTCCTTTTCAAGCTCAATTCTTGAAATTCCGCCCTACCCTCTTCAATTTTTTCATAAAATTCAAGAATTTCGTTTTTTACCAAATTTGAATTTACGAGATTTTTTTACTTTTCGCCGGCGTTTTTTAATTCTGAACAAATTTCGCCTTTTTATACGGGCGGTTCGGCAACAAGTTGCCGCCGGGCTTTGCGCAGTTTCGGCTCTCGCCAGCGTTAGCGGATTTTCCGCGGAAAATCCGCTAACGCTCCGCGCTGCTCCAATCCCTACCGCTTTAAAACAAAAAACTCTCATAAATAACCAAACTGTTACATAAAGTTTTTCAGTTTTAAATGTAACAGTTTGGTTATCTGCCAGTGAATAATTTTTTTATCTTTTCTTTTTTTAACCTCAAAACTTAAAAAGCCCTCAAAAACGCTTCAAATTCCTTCAAACGACAAATTACTCAAAAACAAAAAACAAACGCTTCTACGACAATCCTCGCACGTCTTTTTTCTGTTTAGATATTTTCTAATCTTTCTAATCTTTTTTATAAACTATATTAGATTTTTTATTATATTTTTATCAATCTTTTATATTAGTTTTTATCTAATCTTTCTAAGTTTTTATTTTAGAAACCTAATATTTATTAGATTTTTTATTTGCTTTTTTCTAAAAAATATGATTAGATATTAAAAAATATAAAAATTCATAAAATTTGGAGACAGGCAAAAAAATGAAAAGCATAGCAGTTGCCATACAAAAGGGTGGAGTAGGCAAAACAACAATTAGTCTTTCGTTGGCAGCGGAACTTGCCTTGCAAGGAAAAAAAGTTCTTCTTATAGACGCGGACCCTCAAGGAAACTCCACAGGAACATTGCTGGAATCTTTTGGCCACGACCTTGCAGAGGCTCTTTACGGCGATGTTACAATTGATCAGGTCATATCAGCAACAACAGTCGAAAATCTTTTTGTAATTCCGACAAATTCAATCGACAGAAAAGGAAGCCGCTCACTAAAAACATACCGCTCAAGCGAAGCTCAAAAAGAACCTTATATCTTTGTAGACCTTTGCGATGAAGTTGAAAAACTCGGCTTTGAGTACTGTATTTTTGACACATCTCCAGCATTCGACGCCTTTGAAGAAGACATTATGACAGCGTCTGACGAAGTTATTGTTGTTATAAAAGCAGACGCATATTCTCAGGACGGGCTTCAAATTTTCAAAGATAACCTGGACAGTTATAAAAAACGCCGTCGCGTCCAAAATCCCAAATTTGAAACAATAGTCCTTAACGAAATCAACAGAAGCATAAAGCTTACAGATATTATTTCTGAAGGTTTAAACGCCGGAGATTTTAATGTCGTTTATGTTCCTGTCGATCAGGATTTTAAATATGCCACAATTGAAAGACAGACAATTCAGCAGCGCGGAGGAAAAAAAGAAACTCTCGACGCTCTAAAAAAACTTGCAGATTTGATAAAATAACAGTGTAGGGCAAAACTTTTATTGGAGGAACAAAAATGCCGATCGCAACAAAAAAAATACCTCAAGAATTTTTAAATCAAATAAAAACAAACCTCACAAAAACAGAAAAAACTGAAGAACCTGCGGAAAAACTTGCCGCAACATCAGTTTCCAAGACTTCCGCTGAGCCTAAAAAAGGAAAATATGCCGACGTAATGAACATAAGGCTTTCGGAAGGCCGCCGCGAAGAAATAAAAAAATTCTGCACAAACTGCGGAGTTTCAATAACTCAATACATCGAGTCTTCTTTTGAATATCTTTCAAAAGAAGTTGCTGCCGGAAGAATCATAATTTCAAAAGGCGGAATTTCAAGTACCGGCAACTAAAAAACGGATGGAAAAAAATCAAAATGGGAAAAAAAATAAACCGGGAAAACAGCCTTATTCCAATTGATAATTCGGCGGACGAACTGTTCGAATCCCTTAATCAACTGGAAACTCAAAAGACAAAAAATGTTTTAAGTTATATTCCGAGTTTTTTTACGACAGCTTCTTTGCCTTTTAAGAATATAAATAAAACAGAGTTTATACGAAAAGCAAGCAATGGAATTTCTTTGATATTGAATTCTCCAACAAACGTTCCGTTTGGAAAGTATGGACGGCTAATTCTTTCTGTTTTTACAACGCATGCAGTTCTTTCTAAAGAAAAAAATGTGCCTGTAATCGTTGAATTTGATTCCTTGTCGCAACTTTTAAATGAAATGCAGCTTCCTCGTCAAAGGGGAAAAGACATTCTTGAGCAGCTCTCGTGCTTTACAAGAGCAACATTTTCGTTTGAGAAAAAAGAAGAAATTCAGCTTCAGGCAAGTTTATTTAAAGAATTATATGAACCTGGAGAAAAAATTCCAAAAGGTCCGGTCGAAGTAAAAACAACGACAACAGGAACAATTCTTTTTACAGATGGCGTTCAGTTTCAAGAAATTATAGATCCGTCTTCAAAAAGTCAGCGTGTTGGAAAATTTAAAATTATTCTTTCTGCAAATTTTGCCGCTTTTTGTCAGACACATGCAGTTCCGATTAACTATACTGTTTATAAAGATATTACAAGTCCGGTTGGAAAAGACATTTATGCCTGGCTTGTTTACAGAAATAACGGACTTATGGCAGAAAAACCTGTCTTTATACCAAGAGATAAACTTGTTGAACAGTTTATGCCTGTTGCAGAAGATTCTGATCCAAAAATTGCGAATGTAAATTATTCCCGGATAATTGATCAAATAAGAGAGATAAAAAAAGAGTATTATCCAGAATTAAAAGTTGATATTGATAAAACTGGAGCAGGAATTACCTTGTTTAAGAGTCCTACACCTGTTCTTGCAGATGATGTAAGATATGCCCTTATTTCTTCTGATTTAGGAGGATTGTAACAGTTTGGTTATAAAATTTTGTGTAACAGAGTTGTTATCTATTTTTAGGAAATCCACAGAATTTGCTTTTCTATTATTAGTTTAAATATATTATTAGATTATTATTAGATATAATAGTAGAAATAACTAAATTGTTACATTCGGATAACATGACTGTTACATAGAAAATTTGAACTGTAAGTTTCTTCTATAATATAAAGAAAATAAAACTTATCCACAATGATAACGTAACTGTTACATAAAAAAAGAGATTTCCACAGGCTGTTGTGGATGAGTATAACCAAACTGTTACATTTTTTGATAACAAGATTGTTACATATAAAATAAAAGCAGCAAGAATTAGTTTATAACCTAGGTTTTGCATTAAACTTGAGAAGATAACATAACTGTTACAAACGATTAAAATTCTACATTCAGGCTGGATAACAAAACTGTTACATTGAGTTTGACCAGAAAACTTACCCCGGATGTGCAGGACGCAGCCGGATAAGACGGGGAATGCGGTTCAGAATTTTAATAAAGGGTTTCGCCCAAAAGTCTTGAAGCCAAGCTTGCCGCCAGAATTGCGGTTTGGTTTCGGACGTCGAGAATCGGGTTTACTTCGACAATTTCGGCGGATTTTACTTTTTTTGTGCCAGCCATTTCTTCCATTAAAAGGAGAGCCTCGCGGTTTGTAAGACCTCCTGGAAGCGGAATTCCTGTTCCTGGCGCATACATTGGGTCGAGAACGTCCATGTCAAAACTTACGTGGATTATGTCGATTTTTTGAAAAAATTCTTTTACTTTCTGGACAATTGCCGGAAATCCGTGCCTGTCGATGTCGCTCATTGTAAAAACCGTAACGCCGGCTTCTTTCATTAAAATTTTTTCGCCAGAATCAAGGTCGCGGCAACCGACAAAACAGATGTTTTTTGGATCGATTTTCTGCCCTTCAAAATAAAGGTTTGTAAGTTCAGAAAGGCCGATTCCTGCTGAAGCGGCAAGACATTCGCCGTGAATATTTCCGCTTGGCGTTGTGTTCGTATCGTTAAAATCTCCGTGCGCGTCAACATAAAGCACGCCGAAAGATTTATTTTGTTTTTTTGCTGTTGCGCTGATTCCTGCGATTGAACCGAGCGCAATTGAATGGTCGCCTCCGAGAACGAGTGGAAATTCGTTTTTGCCGGAAATTTCTTCGACAAGTTCAGCAAGTTTTGTGCAGGCATTTACGATTGGTTTTAAGTATTTTGCTTTAGGATTTCCGATATTTTGATATTCCTGCGGTTTTGCATGAAAAATATCTGTGTGTTCAAAAGTAGAGTGGCCGAGGTTTTCCAGCCGCTGTTTTATTCCTGCAAGACGGATTGCAGACGGCCCCATGTCTGAACCGTGGCGGCTTGCGCCAAAATCTAGAGGCATTTCTAAAATGTGTATTTTCATAACGGCATTATAATTTTTTTTTTTGCGAATGTTAATAAAGAGGGTAGCGACGTTTTTTTACTTTTTTAGAAGCTCTTTAATGTAAATTGCAATTTGCAAAAGACAGCGAGTGTCGCCGTCAGAAAGGTCAACATTCAGAATTTCTTGCAGACGCTGAATCCGGTATAAAACGGTGTTTCGGTGAGTATTGTTTTGTTCAGAAACACTGTGAATGTTTCCGCCGAGTTTTAAGTAAAGCTTGAGAGTTTTTAAGTAGTCTTCGCGCTTTGCATTTTCGAGCTGGTCTAGGTTTCCGAGGACAGTTTTATAAAGTTGTTCGAGAACCTTTTTGTTTTTTACTTCAAGCAGAATTTTATAAATTCCGAGATTGTCGTACTTTTCGAGCTTTTCTGCATTTTTCGAAAGATTCATTGTAATTTCCGCGTGGACAAAAGCTTCTTGAAGTTCTTCTGCAGAAGAGCAGTATTCTGAAAGCGAAAGTTTGGAATTGCAAAAAAATTTATCATTTCGTGTTATGCGGAAAAGCTCTTCTGTAAAAAAAGAATTGTCATTTTTAATAATGTAGATTACTTTTCTGTTGTGAATAAAACAGCAGTAGTCGTTTTGCGAAAAATTGATTTTTGGATTTAGCGAAAATTGAACATACCGCTTTGCCTGCTCAATATCGTTATTAAAAAAATCTTCTTTTAATTCCAAGAGCGCAACCGAAAAACTTTTTGCGTCATGAAAAACCGTGTTTTCGATTTGCTTTGGGTCAAATTTCTGAGTTTCAAAAATTGCGCGATAGAAAAATTTTTCAACATTATGGCTGTTTTGGCTGTCGGCAGAAATCATATTTCCGATTTCCTGCATTAAGTCTACCGTATGAATTTCCCACGGCATTGTAAAAAGCGGAAAATTGATTTGGTCGCAATAAGTTTTAATCTCCTGAGGAATTTCAAAAATATATTTTCCAGTATTGACGATTAAACCAGAAGCATTATGACCGGAAAATTTTTCAATAAAATCTCTTAAAAATGAACACAAATTTTCAGACTCATTTATTCCCTCGTTTTCGGATTTTCGTTTGAGCAAAAGCCCTGTTGTGATTGCAAGTTCTCCGCCGCGGATAAATTCGCTAAAAGAAGGATCTTCCGTGTAATAAATCCAGCTGACAGTCTGCTTAAGGCCTTCGCGCCCGGCGACAAGCTTTAGTTTAAAAGGAGTTTCCGAAAAATTAAGGAGAGTGTTTACTGTAAGTGCCATTTTTGCCACCTTGTAACTAGTACACAAAAAAAATAAAACTTTTTGGAAAAATAAGCAAGATGCACGATGCACGTTTTTAGTTTTTGATGGAGCGCATTTTTCGCTCTTATCCGGCTCTTACTGCAAGTCCTCCTTCGCTGCGCTTCGTCCGGTCTTTCCGTGACGATCCGGGCTAGGTTTTGTTTATAAGGTCGAATTTCGAGTTTTAATAAAAACAGCTACTAAACAGTTATCCCTATGCTAACAAGGCTGTCATTGCCGTGCTTGACACGGAATCTTTTCAACGGATTATCGGGTCAAGCCCGATAATGACACTAAAATTTAAAACTCGAAATTAAGCCTATAATATACAATGAAAAGTCTGTACGATATTGGAATTTACATATATACTTAAATTCTTATTCAAAATTGGAGGAAAGCAATGAATAAAGCAGAACTTATTGATGCTATTGCAGCAGACACAAAACTTACAAAAAAAGATGTAGACGCAGTTGTCAAGGCTTTTACAGAAAATGTAGCAAAATCATTGGAAAAAGGCGACAGCGTACAGCTTATTGGTTTTGGAACTTTCGATATTGGTGAAAGAGCTGCAAGAGAAGGCCGCAACCCAAAAACAGGCGAAACAATCAAAATTGCGGCTTCAAAGTGTCCAAAATTTAAGGCGGGAAAAGCTCTTAAAGACAGAGTTAACAAATAAGGACGTTTAGTGTATTGCTAAAATCTAAAGCAGTTTCTAGCGAGTTTTTTGCGGAAACTGCTTTTTTTTGCGGTGCCTGGCACGGCAATGATATTGCGTTGTGCTAATGCGGCCGTTTTGCAAATTTATATGTAAGTTTTGCGACAGTAAATTTTCCGACAAAGCGGCTTGCAAACGAAAGAAATTTCCATTTTGGAAAAGTCAAAATTATTTTTTTGCCTTTTTTTGCTTTTTTAAGACAGTGGCGCACAACTTTTACAGGATCTCTTCCATGCAAAACTTCCTTGCGCTTGCCGTTGGAAGCCACATTTGCAAAATTTGTGCTTACGCTGCCTGGACAAAGAGCGCAAACTTTTATTCCTTTTGGTTCGAGTTCTGCCGCCAGACCCACCGTAAAAGAAAGAACGTAGGCTTTTGTAGCCGCATAGACTGCAAAATTTCCAAGCGGCATAAAGGCTGCAAGCGACGAAACATTTATTATTTGCGAGCCGGAATTTAAATATTTAAGGACGTAGCCGCAAATTCCCGTCAGCGCGGTGCAGTTCAGTTCAATCATCGCAAGCTCTTTTTCGGAAGAAGTCTCGTCAAAAGGCCCGTAAGTTCCAAAGCCAGCATTGTTTATAAGACATTCAACTTCAAAATTTTCATTGGCGGCTTCGGATTTTAAAAGCCCGTCAAATTTATAAACGCCCGGAGCTCCGGTTAAATCGATCGGAAAAGTCCTGATTTTTGTTTTTGCAGGAGAATCTGGGCTTTTTGAGCTCAAAGTTTTTTCCGCTGTTTGCAAAAGTTTTTCGCTTGAGCGGGCAATGAGCCAAATTTCGCGGTTTTGGGCGGCATTTTTTTTGTCGCTTGCAAATTCATATTCGTTAAAAAGCTGGCGTGCAAATTCTGCTCCCATTCCAGAACTTGCGCCTGTAACAATCGTAATTTTTTTCATATTCACATTTTAGCACAGAAACTAAAGCAAAGTGCTAAAAAGCCGCAAAACCCTGTCCGTAAAACTCATCGAATGGTGCTTTTTGTTGTGATATTTTTCCGTAACATTGGCTGAGATTTTAAAAAGAGACTCAAAGTCTTTTTGAATGTCGGAAATCGCGCTTGTGTTGTACATTAAAACTCCGTTTTCAAAATTGTGATGAAAACTTCTAAAATCCATATTCACAGTTCCGACAGTTGCAAGCTTTCCGTCGGCAATCATTTGCTTTGAGTGGATAAAACCCGGCGTATATTCGTAAATTTTTATTCCGCTGTCGATAAGCTCGCCGTAAAAAGAGCGCGTAATCTTGTAAACAAGTTTTTTGTCAGGAATTCCGGGCGTTACAATTCTTATATCAACGCCGCGCAAAGACGCCAGAATAAGCTCGCGCTTCATCTCGTCGCCAAGAATCAAATAGGGCGTTGTAATCCAGACAGAATCTTTTGCCCATTTTATGAGATTTAGATAGACATTTTCGCCGACGTACAAATAATCGAGAGGCATATCTGCATAAGGCTGAATAAAACCGTCCGTTTTTGCAGGCAAAGGCTCAGTTTCGTCCGTTTCTTCTATAAAATATTTTGAAACATCTTCAAGCGTGCCTTTTTCCTGGCTGTTCCACATTTCCAAAAAAAGCTCTGTAAAAGTGTTTACGGCCTTTCCTTCAATCCTCAAGCCGCTGTCTTTCCATTGTCCGTACGGATGCGAATAATTAAAATACTCATCGGCAAGGTTGTAGCCGCCTGTAAAACCGATTTTTCCGTCAATAACCATAATTTTCCGGTGGTCGCGGTTGTTCATAAAAAGCGAAAAAAGAGGCGAAAGAGGGTTAAAGTCCCTGCACTCAATGCCAATCGCGTTCATTCTTTTAATAAATTTTCTGTTTATGTAGCCAATGCTTCCAACATCGTCGTACAAAATGCGGATTTCGACCCCGGCCGCAAGCCTTTCCTTTAAAACCGGCAGCATCCTGTCAAACGCTTTTGCCTCTTCGATTGCATGATACTCAAGAAAAATAAATTTCTGTGCTGTCGCCAAATCTTTAAGCTGGCAGTCAAGACACTCGACCGTGTTTCCATAAAATTTAGCGCCCGTGTTAAAAAAAGCCGGGAATTTTTCAACGAGAGACAGATATTTAAACTGATTTGCAACCCGCTTGTCCAAATTTTCGAGCGTTTTAAGAACATTTGAGTCGCTTTTTATGTGCCGGACGCTTTCCGCCTTGATTTTTGACGTATTATTTTTAACTCTTTTGGACTGATGGTTGTTTTCGCTCAAAAAATAAAGCGTAATTCCAACAATCGGCAAGACCAGAATCAAAATAAGCCACGGAACTTTAAGAGAAACGCTGTAATTTTGCTTGTTGTAGATGTGGATAACAAGAGCCGCAACCAAAAAATCCGAAGCAAGGCTAATCCATACAGAATACGACTTAAGCCAGCGGCTCACAGTCCACAGCCAGAAAAACTGCACTCCAAAAGACAAAAAAGTCGCGGCAAGACGGATAATACTGGAACGCAAAAACTGCTTTAATTTAAGGGTTTTAAACATTTTTAGCCTCTTACAACATATCTAAAAGAATAATAGGTTCAATTTCGAGTTTTGTAAATTTACTGTCATTGCCGTGCTTGACACGGCAATCTTGCTTAAAAAAGTCAGTATTGTACAAATACCCCCCCCATTTTTAAATAAAACGGTGTTATTATAACTATTAACAAAATGTTTTTTTTTGGAGGAGAAAATATGAAAAAAATGTTGAGAATTGTCGCTGCATTTGCCGCGCTGCTTGCAATGACAAATTTTATTGGCTGCTCTAGCGATGACGACAGCGGCGAGGAAACTGTTGCTGTTACAGAAGTAAAAATCACATCGACAGTAAAAGAAGTAGAAGCCGGAAAAACAATTACTCTTGAAGCGACTGTTTCGCCGGAAAACGCAACAGACAAGACTGTTACATGGAATTCTTCTGACACTACAGTTGCAACAGTTGATTCAACAGGTAAAGTTACAGGCGTAGCGGCAGGAACTGCCACAATCACAGCAAGCGCTGGCGGAAAAAATGCGACAGTTGAAGTAACTGTAAAAGCGGCTGCAACTAGCGGTGGCGAAACTGGCGGAAGCGAAACCGGAGGTGAAACTGGTGGCGAAACTGGCGGAAGCGAAACCGGAGGTGAAACTGGTGGAGAAACCGGTGGCGAGACAGGAACAACAACAGGATTTGAAAATACTTACTGGGTTCTTGAAGAAGCTGTTGAAGAACACAGCGGTGTAAAACTTACTTTACAAAATATTTCATACGCATATGTTAAGGATTCGACAAGCGGCACTACTTATATAGCTGATATACAAAATGCTGTAGAAGCACTTATTAAGGCTAACGGTGGTACAACAACAGTTGCTTATTCAGATACTGACATTACCTCATTTACATACACCGTAAACGGTAAAAATATTACAATGACTTCAACTTCTGAAGGCGAAACAAGCACACTTACAGGAACTATTGTTGACGAAAACACATTAAAATTTACAGATAATTCAGACGGAGAACCTTTTGAGTATACTCTAAAAAAAGCAGCAGCCGCACCAACAGAAGCTACAGTTATAGTAGAAGTTACAGCAGCACCGAGCGGTGAAAGTTTTACTATAGACTTGACAGATGCAAGTTCAACTTCTGAGCTTTATGCCGCATTAAGCAAGCTTGAATTAAAAGGAACTCTTGAGAATGGAGTTTATGATGGAATCAATCTTTCAGGAGCTGTTACTCGTGGGAATGACAAATCAAAAGTTGTTCTTGAAGTAAAGGGAACTATGACATTTGCAGTTGTTGCAGGAGCTAAAATCACAATAAAGCCAGGTTCAACATCAGGTTCAAACACAAGCACCTATGTAATTTCTGGAGCTGGAGTTTCTGCAAATGAAAGCATAATTGGAACAAGTTACGAAGCTAAGACTTACACTGCGACTGAATCAGGAGATTTCGTATTAACTACAGGAACAGATAGAGGTGTTAGATTCACATATATTTCAGTTGAATACTAAATATTAAGAAGTAATTTTAGTCACACTAAAATCCAGCCCGGCAAAAGGCAAAAGTTCCGTTTTTGGAAACTTGCCCAAGCCGGGTTTTTTATTTGTGTTTTAGGTTTAATTTTGAGTTTTAGATTTTAGTATCATTATCTGGCTTGCCCCTTGTCATTATTGTCGGGACTTGCCTTTTTGTCATTATCGGACTTGATCCGATAATCTCCTTAAAAGCAGATTGCCCGGTCAAGCCGGGCAATGACAGTTGCTTAGAGATTGATAAACGACTTTGCTGTGCGGACAGATTCCTGTTTCGGGGCGCAGGAATGACAAAAAACGCTGTGTCGTGGCACGGCAATGACATTCAAAGCTTATTAGACACAACATGACAATCAGCCGGCTGCTTTTACAACAGGTAAAAATATAGTTACTATATTTGCCCAACATACTGGATATATTTTCCCCTTGCCTCTTATCCCCTGCAAAAATTAGTCAGACATCGTTATAAGCCGCGCAGTTTTGCCAGAAGCCAAGGGAAATTCCACGGGCGTTTCCCTCACTCTGTTTCGGCAAGCTCAACAGCCGTTCGGGCCGGGCGTTCCAGCCTTCGCTAACGCTCATTCTTCCGCTGCACTTTGTTCCGCTCCAGAACTTCGGGCTTCCATGCCCTAACGCAACCCCAATGCAATAATTTCATAAGCAAAAAAAACATTGGGCGGCCCGTAAAAGTTTCCGCATGAGCCAAAAATGCGTTGGACGGTTCATAAGTTTTTCCGCACGAGCAAAAAACATGTTGGGCAGCTCATAAAAGTTTTCGAACGACCAGAAAATGCGCTGGGCAGCTCATAAAAATTTCCGCATGAGCCAAAAAAGCGTTGGGCAGGCCGTAAAAGTTTTCGAACGTGTCAAAAATGCGTTGGGCGGCTCATAAAAGTTTTCGAACGAGCAGGAAATGCGCTGGGCAACTCGTAAAAGTTTCCGAACGACCAGAAAATGCGCTGGGCAGCAAATGAAATAATTTCATAATACCCTTAATTTCGAGTTTTATAATTTAATGTCATTATCGGGCTTAACTCCTTGTCATTATCG
>NZ_DLLH01000035.1:10930-13101 GCF_002476655.1 Treponema sp. UBA7567 | reverse complement strand
GAGCAATAATAAGGTTATGTTTTTCATCCTCGCTCAAATTTTTATTTTTCGTAACAATATTAGAAAGACAGCTTTCGTCAATTTTTATAAAATTGTGCCCCTGTTCAAATTTTACGCCAAAAACCTGCTTAACTTCAGTTGCCGGAGGAACGTAAGACGGATCAATCTGAATAACGCAGTAATTTCCGTTCTTTTTAGCCTTCAAAATTTCAAGAGCTTTGTCAGAAAAAGCTGGAGCAATAACGCCGTCAGAAACTTCTTTTTTAATCAAAAGAGCAGTAGCTTCGTCACATTCATCGCTCAAAGAAATAAAATCACCAAAAGAAGACATTCTGTCAGCACCACGGGCACGGGCATAAGCGCAAGCCAAAGGAGAAAGCTCAACACCGTCGGTAAAATAAATCTGCTTGAGAGTGTCGTTCAAAGGCTTGCCAATTGCAGCGCCAGCAGGAGAAACATGCTTAAAAGAAGTTGCGGCAGGAAGTCCGGTAGCGTCCTTCAATTCCTTAACAAGCTGCCAGCCATTCAAAGCGTCGAGCAAATTTATATAACCAGGTCTTCCGTTCAAAACAGCAATTGGAAGATCACCTTCATCAACAAAAACCCGGGCAGGTTTCTGGTTTGGATTGCATCCATATTTCAATTCAAGTTCTTTCATTCTTAAAAACTACCATAAAAAAATGTTCTATTCAATAAATCAAAAAATCACAAACCGCATCCTCTGTCATATCCGGCTCTTGCTATAAGTCCTCGCTTCGCTGCGGTCTTTCCGCAACGATCCGGGGTAAATTTTACCGTTTATTGTAAAAAAATCGTCTTGGCACTATAATTGTGCTTTATTTTTGCAAAGACTTCAAAGAGGTACATTTATGGGCGGAATTTTTGGCGTTGCTTCAAAAGACGACTGTTCGATGGATTTATTTTTCGGAACTGACTATCATTCACATTTAGGAACCCGCCGCGGCGGACTTGCAGTCTATCGCGAAGATGACAAATTTCAGCGTGCAATTCACAACATCCAGAATTCTCCGTTCAGAACAAAATTTGAAAACGACATTGAGGAGATGAAAGGCCGCATCGGAATCGGCTGTATTTCAGACTACGAGCCGCAGCCTCTTCTTGCCTGCTCTCACCTTGGACGTTTTGCGCTTACAACCGTTGGAATCGTTACAAATAAAGACGAACTTTCAAAAGAGCTTATCGAAAACGGCGGCGCTTTTCTTGAAATGTCCGGCGGAGAAATAAACCAGACAGAACTTATTCTTGCGCTTCTAAACACTCAAAAAACAATTCTCGAAGGAATTCAATACGTTCAGAAAAAAATAAAAGGCTCAATCACAATGCTTGTTGCCACTCCAGAAGGAATTTACGGCGCAAGAGACAAGATGGGCAGAACGCCGCTTCAAATCGGAATAAAAAAAGACGCAAAAGGCTCAATTCTTGCTCACTGCCTTTCTTTTGAAAACTTTGCATATATGAACCTCGGCTACGCTGACGAGCATGAGCTTGGACCTGCGGAAATCGTTTATGTAACAAGCGACCGCTACGAGATTCTGCAGAAGCCTCAAAAAGAAATGAAAATCTGCACGTTCCTATGGATTTACTATGGCTACCCTACAGCATGCTACGAGGGCGTGAACGTTGAGGCGATGAGATACAACTGCGGAAAATTCCTTGCAAAGCGCGACAAGGACGCGAACATTCACCCGGACTGCGCCGCCGGCGTTCCTGACTCCGGAACTGCCCACGCTGTAGGCTACGCGAACGAGGCCGGAATTCCTTTCACGCGGCCGTTCATAAAATACACTCCGACCTGGCCGCGCTCGTTTATGCCGACAAGCCAGGACCAGCGTAACTTAATCGCGCATATGAAGCTTATTCCGGTTCCTCAGCTTATAAAAGGAAAAAGCATTCTTCTGATTGACGACTCGATTGTGCGCGGAACCCAGCTCAGAGAGACAACGGACTTTCTGTATCAGTCCGGGGCAAAGGAAGTTCACGTGCGCCCTGCCTGTCCTCCTATTATGTTCGGCTGCAAATATCTTAATTTTAGCCGCTCAAAAAGCGAGATGGACTTGATTGCGCGCCGCGTCGTGAAGAAATTCGAGGGAAACAATCCAAGCGAAGAAGTTCTTGCAAAATACTGCGACCCGGACACGCCTGAATACGCT
>NZ_DLLH01000035.1:0-10901 GCF_002476655.1 Treponema sp. UBA7567 | reverse complement strand
CAAGCAGCTTCATTTTACAACTTTAAGATTTCATCGCCTTGACGACATGCTAAATTCAACAGGACTTGATCACTCAAAACTTTGTACTTACTGCTGGAACGGGAAAGAATAAATATGAATATTTACATTGTCCGCCACGGAGAAACAGACTGGAACGTTCAGTTAAAATTACAGGGACGTTCCGATATTCCTCTAAACGCGGCGGGAATTGAACAGGCAGAACAAACTGGCGAAAACTTAAAAAAAGCCGGCATAAGTTTTGACAAGGTTTATTCAAGTCCGTTGCAAAGGGCAGTAAAAACGGCAGAACTCATAAGCGGATTCGATTCTTCAAATATCATAAAAGAAAACCGCATAATCGAATTCTCATTCGGAAAAGCAGAAGGCTCAACGCCGGAAGAACGGCAGACAAAACAGGAATTTGCTCAAATAAAAAACTTTTTTACAAATCCGCCGGCTTATTCACCAGACAAAGACGCAGAAAACTTCGATGACGTTTTTAAAAGAACAGCAGATTTTTGGGAAAACGAAATACGTCCTTTGGCAGACAGCCCGTCAAACAAAAATCTGCTTGTCGTTACACACGGAGGCACGCTCCAGACGCTGCTTATGCACATTGACGGACGCACGCTCAAAAATTTCTGGAAAGTGCGTTTTCCAAATTGCTCGATAAACAAAGTTTCTTTGGAAAACGGCAATTTCAAATTAAAGTGGAAGAGCCGAGTCTTTTACTAGAGGATCTGTCAAAACCGCTTTCACTTCGCGGATTATGTTGCCTTCGGTTTTCAGGACCTCGAATTCAATCTGACCGTTAAAGTCTATTTTCCGGCCTTTTTCAGGAAAGTCGCCCAAGGTTTCTGTAATCCAGCCGCTCACCGTATTTGAGCTGAATTCATCGGCTTCTTTTATTCCAAAAAATTTCAGCAATTTGTGCATTTGCGTATCGCCGCTCACAATAAAGCTTCCGTCGCCGCATGGCTTTATGTTCTCAACTTCAGAATCGTGCTCATCGTAAATCTCACCGACAAGCTCCTCAAGAATATCTTCCATCGTAACAAGCCCGAGCGTTCCGCCGTATTCGTCCAGAATTATCGCCATCTGAACCCTTTCTTTCTGCATCTTAAAAAGCAGCTTTGAGATTTTAGTCTTGCCAGTCGAAAAAAACGGCTTTTTCATAATTTTTTCAAGCGAAAAATCTTCCTGGCCAGCCTTGAAAAAATCTTTCTCGTGGACAAAACCGGCAACAGAATCAATTTCGCCGTCATAAACAGGAAGCCTTGAAAATCCACATTCAACAAATTTGGCTTTGACCTCATCATAAGTTGAATTCTTCTCGACGGCGCAGATATTCACGCGCGGAATTATTATGTCCTCAACGTCCAAATCATCAAATTCAATCACAGAGCGGATAAAATTTCTTTCGTGCTCTTTTAAAGTTCCGTCTTCCTCGGCCTCATCAACCATCGTTATAATTTCTTCCTCGGTGATTACATTTCTTGAGTCAAAGCGGAAGACTTTTTCAATCAGCTTTTTCCAGCCGGAAAAAACAACATTCAGCGGAGTAAAAACAAAAATCAGAACTGCAAGCACAGGATAAACGGACATCGCAAATTTTTCGGCGTAGGCTTTTCCAATGTATTTCGGAGTAATCTCGCCAAAAATCAAGACTGCAACCGTTATTGCGGCAGTTGAGACAACAGAAGGATTCAAAGATGAATCTGCAAGAAGAAGCGCGAAGAAAAGCGCGCTTAAAGTTGAGGCGGAAATATTTACGATATTGTTTCCGATAAGAATTGTGCTTAAAAGCTTGTCGTAATTTTTCTCGGTGAGCGAAAGGACTTTTCCGGCAAGCCTGTTTCCGTTTGAAGAAAGCGATTTTAGCTTGATTCTGCTGGCGCAAGTGTAGGCGGTTTCTGACGCCGAAAAGAAAGCAGAAAAACAGATTAGAACGATAATCGAGACAAATAAGGGTATGGACCCGTCAGGCATAAAAATCTCCTGAAAAAAAAGATATGGAAACATGCGTTTCCCAATTCAAAATATAACAAATTTTGAAAAATAATGACAAGCGAACTTAAAGAAATTCTACGTTTTTACAAAAATCTCTTGACGCGCTTTTTATTTTTGATTATCCTTCGGCTATAAGCGAAAGGGGAGTAGTTACTTCCTCAGAATCAACAACCGGCTTTTTTGAAAAAGTCTGGTTCTGCGGCTTCAATCTTGAAGAAACAAGACCTTTTGCCTGTTATTCCTTTTTTTTAGGAACAGCAGGTAAGAGGTCTTTTTTTTGTTTAAATCCATTTTTTGACGTCTGGAGGTGTCTTTATGGAACAGGTTCTTCTTTACTTTACAGAAGGAATCCGCTCGATTGGCTGGCAGGAAGCGGTCATGTACGCGGTCGGCGCGCTTTTAATCTGGCTTGCCGTGGCGAAAAACTACGAGCCAATGCTTCTTCTGCCGATTGGATTCGGGGCGATTCTCGTGAATCTTCCGCTAAATGTTGTGTGGGAGCATGCCGGAACATCAGGCGCGCTCAAAATCCTATTTGAATGCGGAATTATGACGGAGCTTTTCCCTCTCCTGATTTTTATCGGTGTCGGCGCGATGATTGACTTCCGCCCTCTTCTGCAGCGTCCTTGGATGCTGATTTTCGGAATTGTGGCGCACTCAGGAATTTTCATCGCAGCTTTTATCGCTTACAAATTTTTCGGGTTCTCGATAAAAGAAGCGGCAAGCATCGGCGTTATCGGAGCGGCGGACGGCCCGACATCAATTTTTGTAACATCAAGATTCGCGCCAAACCTCATGGGGCCGATTACGGTTGTAGCCTATTCATATATGTCGCTCGTTCCAATAATGATGCCGCCGGTAATAAAGATTTTGACAACAAAAAAAGAACGGCAGATTCATGTGGAAGCAAAAGATTCGAATGTGCCGAAATGGCTTATAATAGCATTCCCTGTTATTTTGACGGCGGTTGTAGGAATTCTAGTTCCAGTCGCAGCTCCGCTGATTGGATTTTTAATGTTCGGAAACCTTATCCGTGAATGCGGAGTCCTCGAAAAACTTTCAAAAACCGCGCAGAACGAGCTTTCAAACATTGTGACAATTCTGCTTGGAATAAGCGTTGGAGCCTCAATGCGCGCGGAAAATTTTCTTCAGATTCAGACAGTTTTAATAATGTTCCTGGGACTTGTCGCGTTTATCGGAGACACAGCCTGCGGACTTCTCTTTGCAAAACTGTTAAATATTTTCCGGCCAAAAAGCAAAAAGCTCAACCCAATGCTCGGAGCGTGCGGAATTTCAGCCTTTCCGATGGCAAGCCGCGTAGTCCAGAAAATCGCGCTCGAAGACGACGACCAGAATTTTATCCTGATGCACGCCGTAAGCGCGAATGTGTCAGGGCAAATCGGCTCGGTTATAATCGGCGGAATAATACTTTCAGTAGTTCCGCTTCTTGCAGGGTAAAAAGCGAAGCGACGGAGCAATCGATAAGACAGCTTGTAAAATGCGATGGATTGATCCGTCCTCTTTACGGCATTTCCCTTATAAAAAAGCCAGCCAGAATCTCTCTAGCCGGCTTTTTTTATAAAGTATCTTTTTTGTCATTTTCGGGCTTGCCCCGAAAATCTATTCAATTGCTTTACGAGAGATTGCCCGGTCTAGCCGGACAATGACATCGGGAGCTTATTAGGCAGCCGCTGCAATTCCACTTTCAGAACTAGCCAACGCTAGTTGGCGTTGCGAACAACGCGGAAACCATAGTCGTAGTAGCGGCTGTACGATGCGTCGCTGCGGTCGTACGCTGTTGTTAAGAACGATTCGTAGTCGTAGTACCACCACCGAACGGCAACCTGCGCGTTGAAGGCGTTAAAGTACCAAGAGCCGCCGCGCAGGCAGCGGAAGAGGTTAGCATCCGGACCTGTAGCTGGCGTGTCTTCTGATATAATATCAGAATCCCCGTCCCAGCACCATTCATATACGTTTCCGCTCATGTCGTAAAGTCCGTAGCCGTTTGCCTTTTTGGTTTTTACCTCCCTTGTTCCGAACGTATAGCTGCTGGCATACCCATACCAGGCAACTTCGTCTGCGTCATCGCTTCCGGCATACTTGTAGCTTTTGCCGCCGCGCGCAGCCCATTCCCACTCTGCCTCTGTCGGCAGGCGGTAGCCGTCTGCTGTAAAGTCGCACGTTGCGTTATTCCATTTCCAATTGTAGTCATCTGGAACACTTCCCCAGTCTTTTGGGTCTGTTTTTCCGTCGATTGCATAGCAAGGAGTCAAGCCTTCATTTATAGAACGAGTGTTGCAGTACACAAGTGCGTCATACCAGCTGATATTGTTCACAGGGTTGTTCTTTGCATCATCGCCTGTAAGAAGGTTTCCGTCCTTGCCGTAGGCTTTTGCAGTGCTTGGGTCGCTTCCCATAAGTGCCTTGTATTCTCCGCGCGTTACCTCATGGTCGCTCATGTAGAACGAGCCGATTTTAAACGCACGTCCGCTTACAAATACCTCTGATTCTGGAGTCCAAGTTTCTGCTTCCTTTAATTGAAGCACCAGGAATTTGTACAAAGTTTTCCGCAACCGGCTCGATGCTACCGGAAGTTGAACCGCCAGTATTACCGCTTTCTGAACCGCCGCCGGATGTTGAACCTCCAGTGCTGCCGCTCTCTGATCCAGTTCCGCTGCCAGAAGAGCTTGAAGAGCCAACTTTTGTAAAAGTTACAGTTGTCGAATTTATATCTACTGTGAATTTTCCATCTTTTACAGCAAGGTCGTTATCTTCTACTTCTTCTACCCATTCACTAGAAAGTGTGTCTGACGAGTGGGTCTGGTGCTGATGAATTGTGCCGTTCTCAAAAGTGCCGTCCAGTGTGTAAGTGCCTTTTCCTTTGTTTGTAGCGTTTGCCGCAGAATAGTCACCCAAAGACCAAGTCATTAAATAAGTGCCGTCAGCTTTGTATTCAATCTGAATTGTTCCTTCATAAAATCTGGTTGATTGAAATACTGCAGATTCAGAAGTCGAACCGCCAGTAGTTCCGCTGCCAGAACTTGAACCGCCGGTAGTATCGCCTCCTGAACTGTCGCTATCGCCATTGCTGCAGCCAAAAACTGCAAGCCCCATTGCCATTGCCACAAGCAAGGCAAAAATCCTTGATTTCTTCATTTTTTTCTCCTTCGAAAAATAATTTAAACAAAAAAAGACCGCTGTGCTGCAGGCGCGTAAATTTTTGCACGCCACAATACAACGGTCTTCGTTTTATTTTTTATATAGCCGCCTGAAGACAGTGTTGCTATTCTGAGTTCCGAGTTCTGAGTTCTGAGTTCTGAGTTCTGAGTTCTGAGTTCTGACAAGATTGTGTTCTTCATTCCTTATTTGTCAAGCAGTAGCTACTGTTTCAATTACAAAATATTTTACAAAGAACAAAGCGGGCGCGAAAGTGCGTTTTACGCACCGAAAATAAAGTAACTAAGTTGCCCGAATAAAGTAACTATATTTCCAAATATAGTTACTTTATTTTAAAATATAGTTACTTTATTTACTCAACATAGTGGGTATATTTTTAAAAAACGAAGATTTCGCACAAAAAATCGAGCGCGCAGCTCACACATACTCCGTAGGAATCGCCATCACGCCTTTTGCTACAGAAACCGGCTTTCCGCAGCTGCAGACAATGCACGGAGGCGCAACCTCCACATTTTTGATTCTACTCGTGATGAAAAAATTCTTTGCGTCGTCTAGTTTTGGAGTGGCGGTCTTTTTTATTTCAACCGGATAAATCGTATTGTTCAAAAAAATAATCAGGTCGATTTCGATTTTATCCTTGTCCCTGTAAAAATAAAGCGGCGGCTCAATTCCATCATTGCAGAATGATTTAAGCACTTCACCGACAATGTATGTTTCAAAAAACGCCCCCGACATTGCGCCAAAGCGGAGCACATCCGAATCCGTCCATCTTGTAAGGTAGGCGGCAAGTCCTGTATCAACAAAATAAAGCTTGGGAGTTTTTACAACGCGCTTTTCAACGTTCACCGAAAAAGGCGGAAGCAGGTAAACAAGCCCGGAAGCTACAAGAAGAGAAAGCCATTTTTTCGCTGTAAGCTCGCTTATTCCAACGTCACTTGCAATGTCTTTGTAATTCACAAGCTGGGCGGTTCTTGATGCAACAACCGCAATGAACTGGAGAAACTGCATCTCGTCTGCAACCTGCGTCAAGCTCCGAATATCACGCTCAATGTAAGTTTTCAGATAGTTTGAGTAAAAATCGTTCGGCAGAACATTTCCGTTTGCAACTTCCGGATAGCCGCCTGTAAAAATTGAATTCCATGTTTCTGCGGCAGAAAATTCCTTTCCAGAAAATTCGCTGTTTCTCTGCAAAATGTAGTCTTTTGACGGAATAAAAGGCTTGTCAAAACTGTCGCCCCGTTTTTCACGCGCGGAAAGCGGATAAAGCTGCACAATTCCGATTCTTCCGGAAAGACTCTCTGTCGCTTTTTCCATAAGCCTGAACTGCTGGCTTCCTGTAAGATAATACATTCCGTTGTGCCGGTTCTTGTCAATTTCTATTTTTAAATACCGAAACAGCTCAGGAACATACTGAACTTCATCAAACAAGAACGGACTCGGATGAAAATCAATAAACGACTGCGGATCGTTTTTTGCGGACCGCTCTTCCATCGGGTCGTCAAACGTAAGATAGCGGACAGATTTTTTGTCCGTTACGTTTTTCAAAAGCGTGGTCTTTCCGGTCTGTCTTGCGCCTGTAACAAGCACAGCCGGAAACGACTGGGACATCCGTTCTACTGTTTTTTCTGCATGACGCTCTATAAAAGCCATATTTTCTTCCAAAATTAAGTTTTTCGTGGGATAATCCAAAGTGGCAGTTTGGATTATCCCACGAAAAAGAAAAAAAGGCAAGAAAAGCCTATTTTACATAAAGCCCATAAAAACAAAAAATCCCGCACTTCAAAACCGAAATGCGGGATAAAACAGAAGATGAACTTTTCCGCGTAATTCACGTAAAACGAAAATCACGCGGATTCAGTTTTCAAAGCCTTTAATGCGGCAAAAACTTAAATCAGACCAATCCCTGAGCTTCCATTGCGCGGGCAACTTTGAGGAAGCCGTAGATGTTTGCGCCAGAAACGTAGTCTGTTGTCTTTGATGGAGCGTATTTTTTCGCTGTCTCGTAAGCGTTGTCATGAATCTGAGTCATGATGTGCTTGAGTTTTGAATCTACTTCCTCGCGTGTCCATGAGAGGCGCTCTGAGTTCTGAGACATTTCAAGGCCAGAAACTGCTACACCGCCTGCGTTAGAAGCTTTTCCTGGAGCAAAGAGAACATCGTTTTCCTGCAAGAATTCGATTGCGTCTGCGCGTGTCGGCATGTTCGCGCCTTCAGCAACGAGTTTTACGCCGTTAGCAACGAGCTTTTTAGCATCTTCCATATAGATTTCGTCCTGAGTTGCGCAAGGGAATGCGCAGTCAGCCTTGACTCCCCACGGCTTTTCGCCCTTGAAGAATTTTGCTTTCGGATATTTTGTAAGATATGTGTCGATTTTCTTGTGCTCGCCGCGGAACTGCATAACAAATGCGAGCTTCTCCGCGTCGATTCCGTCCTCGTCAAGAATATATCCTGTTGAGTCAGAAAGCGTGATTACTTTTCCGCCAAGCTGATTGATTTTCTCGCAAGCGTACTGGGCAACGTTTCCGTCTCCGGAGATAATGCAAGTTTTGCCGTTGAAGTCTGTATTTACAGCCTTGAGCATACATTCTGCAAAGTAGATAAGTCCGTATCCTGTAGCCTCAGGGCGAATCAAAGAGCCGCCGAAGTCAAGGCCTTTTCCTGTGAGAACGCCAGTGAACTGGTTTGTGATTCTCTTGTACTGTCCGAACATAAACGCAACTTCGCGTCCGCCAACTCCCTTGTCTCCAGCTGGAACGTCTGTGTCAGCTCCGATGTGGCGGTACAATTCTGTCATAAACGACTGGCAGAATCTCATAACCTCTGCGTCTGATTTTCCGTGAGGGTCAAAATCCGAGCCGCCTTTTCCGCCGCCCATTGGAAGAGTTGTCAAAGAATTTTTAAGAACCTGCTCAAATCCCAAGAATTTAAGAACGTCCAGGCTTACCTCTGGAGAAAAACGCAATCCTCCTTTGTAAGGTCCGATTGCAGAGTTAAACTGAACGCGGAATCCGCGGTTTACATGAGGTTTTCCAGCGTCATCTGTCCACGGCACGCGGAACATAATGATTCTCTCTGGCTCAACAAATCTTTCGAGAACTGCTGTGTTCTCAAGCTCAGGCATTGTGTCAACAACCGGCGAAAGAGTCTCAAGAACGAGACCGGCCGCCTGCAAGAAATGCTCCTGGTCAGCGTAGCGAGCCTTCAATTCATCCCAAACGCGTTTGCAGTAAGCGTTTTTAACATTAAATTCTTTAAGTGCCATTTTTTATCTCCTTTTTGATTAGCATTTAAAAGCGGGCAAAAAAAATAAGACGCCATAAACAAAACTCCACACACTGCATTTAAAGACAATGATAGCGTTTTATTTACAGCGTCTTTGCCGTATGAAATAAACATAAATTTTTTGTGCAAAATAGTCAATAAACAGCCTCAAAATTCATCAAATTTAACCTAGAAAAAAAATCAGGAGCACACCGCAATCACAAACCGGCTCTCCACGGTTCCGCTTTCGCTCCATCCGCCAAGGCGGACGCATTCGCGCCGTTACGATCCGGGCTGCATTAAAAGTTAAAGAAGCTCAGATTTTCTTTCCATTATAAAATCTATAAAGGTTTTTGCCGCAATCGGAAGCAAATTGTAATTCTTAAACACAACAGCAAGCGTTCTCCTTACAGGCGGCTCTATCGGTACAGAAACAACATCATAGCAAGTTTTGTTCAAAACAAGTTTTGTAAGGATAGAAATGCCCAATTCTTTTTCAACCATAGAAAGAATCGAATAATCATCATGAACACGAAGTTTTATGTCTGGAGAAATTCCCTCAAAACGGAATGCTTCTAAAATCTCGCTGTAAGCCCCTTCTTCTAATAGTAGAAAAGGCTCGTTTTTTAGGTCCTTAAGAGTTACAGATTTCTTTTTAGAAAGCGGATGATTTTTTGGAACAACTGCGCAAAATTCGCCTGTTTTTACAATCTTTGACTCCATTCCGCTTACCGCCGCTGGATTAACAAAACCAAAATCCACAGAGCCGTTCTTTACCCATTCAGCAATGCTTGAATAGTCGCCCTGATGAAGAACCAGTTGAACTTTCGGATATTTTTCCCAAAAAAGTTTTATTATTTCTGGAAGCCAATGGCACGAAACGCTCGAAACTGTTCCAATACGAACAAGACCAGTTTCAAGTCCGCAAATTTCGTCGCAAGTCCGGCGCATCAATTTGTAATGTTCAACGCAATCTTTTATAAAAGGAAAGAGTTTTTCACCGTCCAAAGTAAGTTTTATTCCATATCGAGAACGGTGCAAAAGCTGAACAGAAAGTTCATTTTCTAAAGAAGAAATCATCTGGCTTAACGCTGGCTGCGTACAACCTACAATATCAGCAGCCTTTGTAAAACTGCCAGTCTCAACTACTTTTAGAAACGCAATATACTTATACATTCAAATAACCTTTTTGCATATTAGAATAATAAAAATCAATTTCCCTTATTCATATACTTTATTTTATAATAAGTCAAAAGTTTTCTGAACGCCGGCAAAAGAAAACTTTTATTTTCAACTCAATAAAAAAACGAGGCATAAATATGGATATGAGCAAATTTTTGGTCGATGAATATTTTGAACGCTATGAAAAACAGGCAAAATTTATGATGGGAAGCTCCGATCCGGAATCTCTTTTTCTGAAGGAAGCAGTCTTCGATTTTTCAAAATACAAAGACATTCAACTGGGATACTCACTTGAAAACGGATATTTTCCATTGCTAAAAAAAATTTCGTTACTTTACACTTCTTTAAATGAAAAAAATATTGCGACAATGAACGGCGGCGAAGAAACAATATACACAACAATGCGCGCACTTCTTGACTCTGATGATGAAATCGTTGTTCATCAGCCTTCGTTTCAGTCACTTTCTGTAATTGCAAGAGAAATTGGCTGTAAAATCGTTGAATTTTCACCGACTTTTGAAGACAAATGGAAATTTGACATAAATTTATTTGAATCAAAAGTAACGGAAAACACAAAAGCCATAATACTAAATTATCCGCACAATCCGACCGGAGCCTGCCTTACTGATTCTGAAATGAAAGAAATTGTGCATCTTTGCCGCTCAAAAAATATAATTCTTATTTCAGACGAAGTTTACCGTTTTTTAAGCATTAAAGACGGATATTCAACTAAGTCTTTTGCAGACTTATACGAAAACGCAATTGCATTGGGAAGTTTTTCAAAAACATTCGCTTCTCCAGCGCTGCGCCTTGGCTGGATTGCAACAAAAAACACTAAACTTATGAAAAAAATACTTGCCTACAGACATTTTACAAGCACTTGCATAAACATTTTGAGCCAAATTGCAGGCAGCGAAATTTTAGACAATGCAGAAAAAATAATTCAACGGAACAATTCGATTGCAAAACAAAATGCCATACTTTTAGACGAATTTATAAAAAGACATAAAAACCTGTTTGAATATGTTCCTCCGAAAGGAGCAACTACGGCCTACGTAAAACTTTCTGACCAAAGAAACTCTATGGATTTTTGCATGGAACTGTTAAAAGAAACAGGTGTCCTGATTGTTCCGTCTGTAGTTCTTGAAAAAAAAGATAATTTTTTAAGAATCGGACTTGGACGAAAAAATTTTGCAGAAGCCTTGACCCGTGTAGAAAAATTTTTAGAGGCAAGATAAAAACAGCCGAAAATGGCGTCTGTTTTTATCTTT
>NZ_DLLH01000031.1:0-9111 GCF_002476655.1 Treponema sp. UBA7567 | reverse complement strand
ATTCGCAAAGAACTTTTCCTGTTGAAAGGCCTTTTAGCTCTCGGCAGAGAGTTGCGCCGCATTTTTCCTTAAAGTCAGAAAGTATTTTTTTTGCGGCAACTGAAGTTCCTTTTCCTCCGGTCAAAAACCCTGCAACCATTACGGCTCCGATTAAGGCGCCGCATGTGGCTTCCATACAGCCCATTCCGGCGGCAAAACCAGCACCGCTTTTCATCAAATCGTCAGAAGAAAGCGGAAGCCTGTCTTCAAAAACTTTCAGCACCGACTGAGTACAGTTGCATTGTCCAGTCGCCTTTAATTCGGCCGCTTTTTGAGCGCGTTCTTCTAAATTCATTATGTCTCCTATAAAACTCCGCGTTAGCGGCGAGCCACGTAAGTTTTCCAAACATCAAAAAAGTAACTGCGGAAGAATAGCACAAAATTCAAAAAAATACATCGCAAAAAAAAGATTTCACAAAGTTTGAAAATCGGATATAAAAATTGAAAAAAAACTTCAAAACCTTACCGGAACAATTTTAATGGAACAAGATTTTTTTTTCTGTTATATTGGTTTTATGGTTACATATTTGGGAAAACTTGGCGAGCTTACTTTGAAGGGCTCCAATTTAAAATCATTTGAAAAGCTTTTGGTTCAAAACGCTAAATCTTATCTTCTGTCGGTCGAAGCAAAAGTTCACTTGAATTTTGGCAGGCTTTATATTGAATGTGATGAAAGCGCCTGTCCTGCCGTTGAATTTGCGCTTGACCATTTGACAGGAATTACAGGCTGGGCAAAGGCCGAAGTCTGCGGCAAAAACATTGAATCAATTCAAAAAAAAGTTCTGGAACTTGCAGAATCAGAAAAAAAACGCGGTGCTAAAACATTTAAAATCGAGGCAAAACGAAGCGACAAAAGCTTTGAGCTTGACAGCTACGGAATTATGCGCGAAGCCGGAAATCTAGTCTACGAACAGAAAATTCTCGACGTAGACGTTCATTCGCCGGACGTTGTTTTTACTGTGGAAGTGCGCGACAAAGTTTACGTTTACTCGGATTCAAAAAAAGGCTGCCGCGGACTTCCTGTCGGCTGTTCAGGCAAAGGGCTTTTACTTTTGAGCGGCGGCCTTGACAGTCCGGTTGCCGGTTACAGGATGATTCGCCGCGGAATGACGGTTGAATGCGTTTATTTTCACTCATATCCTTACACTTCCGAGGAAGCCCAGAAAAAAGTCGAAAAACTTGCGGAAATTGTAAGCGGCTATGGAATAAGACTGCACTTGAACACAATTCCTTTTACAAAGGTTCAAATGCAGATTAAAAAAAAATCTCCGGAAAATTATACAACTCTTATGCTCCGCATGTGCATGATGAAAGTTGCGACTATGCTCGCAAAAAGAATCGGCGCTGACTGCCTTATAACCGGCGAAAGCCTCGGCCAAGTTGCAAGCCAGACGGTCGAAAATATGGCTGTAACTGAATCTGCCTGCGGACTTCCGCTTTTAAGACCACTCGTTGGTCTGGACAAAGAAGAAATCATTGCGACAGCAAGAGAAATCGGCACTTACGAAACTTCAATTCTGCCTTACGAAGACTGCTGCGTGCTTTTTAGTCCAAAACATCCAGTTCTGCGCGCTCCGCTTGACGAAGCCCGGAAAATTTTTAACAGCCTCGAGGCCGACTCTCTTATCGAAGAAGCGTTCAACAACAGGGAGCTTATGAGATTTGAAGCCGCAGGATTTGTTGCTCAAAACTGGGGAACAAAAGAAAACACAGAAAAACTTTCAAAAGACCATGCGGTCTTGATTCCAAGGGAAAAATAAATTTTCTCGAAAGTCTAACTTTTTAAGGTTTATAAGGGGAGAAGCCTCTCCCCTCGCGGCAAACTTCGTAAGCCGCTCCCCTCTCTGCGGGGACACCCCGCAACGCCCCGGCTCTAATACGTATATCTAAAACCGAGCGTAAAATAGTGGTTTACCCTGTCGGTTAAATTTTCAATCCATTCGCTTTTTTGCCTAGCGGCAACTTCTTTAGCTGCTGCATAAAGTTCGTCTTTTGTAAGTGAACTTTTTCCATTAAATCTATAATATGTTGTCTCGTTACCTTTATCATCTTTATCTGTATAAGGCTCAAATCCAATGCCCTTATAAATATTTTTATTAACTCCGGAATTTTTTACATATTCAAAGGTGTAGCCTGCAAGAAAAGTAAGCTGTCCGCCTCTTGTCTTTGGAAGGTCAATCTCAGCTGTAAGTCCAGCCTGCATTACAGCCATCTTGTGGTCAGAAGTCATAAATCCGAGATTTTCCCAGGCCTGATCAACGTGCGTTCCAGAAGTTCCGTCCGGGTCTGAAAACATCTGGTGCATGTAAGCAGAGCCGTCTGTCGCATACTGGCCCTCTTTTGCAAGAACATATTCCGCCGCGTCATCATCGTCAAATGCTTCCGCCGAATTTGCATGGCGGATAAAATTCGTTGCAAAGCCAAATCTCATAAACGGCTTTGGAGAAAATTCCGCATAAAACGAAACTTTGTCGGAGTTAGGATCTAGCGCGGAACCAATATTCACTCCTGCGTTCGTGTAATTCTGGCGGTTTGCAGTAGCCCCGGAAATTTCTCCCGAATCGTCGCTTCCGTATTCCCAATGCGCATAAACATAAGGCAAGACAATCTGATAATTAAGTCCGATTTTTTTGCAAGCTGTGTTTGACGGAGCAAAAACAAGTCCTGTCTGCCCTGCCACGCGGATTTTTGTGTCAAAATTAAGTTTTACAATGTCGTTCACTTCAATATCATCAACAAAAATATCTGTCGACCACAGAAGTCCGTTTGCCGGTTTTATATTGAGCACAAGTCCCATTTGCAAATTGTCATTAGCTCCTCCAATATTTTGAATCGGCATGTACGGAACAGGGAAAAGATACGAAATGTTCATATTCGGGCCAAAAACAATGTTCTCGTAATATGAAATATTGATAAAATCGTTAAAGCGGTAATTTATAGAATGAAATGAAAGGTATTTTCCGTCGCTGTGGTCGCTGTATTTATAAGGATTGTTCGTCGTTGCGCCAATAATTTCAAAAACCGAAGAATAGCTCCACTTTTTTCTGGTTACGTTCATAATAAGGTTTGCAGAATGAAAAGAAGTGTCGTTAAGGGCAAGTCCGTCGTTCAAAAATGAACCGTAGCCTATTTTGCTAAGTCCGGCAATTGCATAATATTCATTTGTGCCGACAGCAACGTTTGTGTTCCAGTCAAGGTAAATGGCAATCGGGCCAATGCTTGAAGAGTCAAACACTGAATCCGGAGCCTTGTTTTTGTAAAGAGGGGCAATATCTTCGTAATCTGTAGCTTCCGCATACATTCCAAGGTCGTAGCCAACAGAAATGTACGGATTAAAAACTATTTCTCCGGCAATTCCGCCTTCGCCTTTTACGTTTTTTGTGCCTTTGTCGTTTTCTTCCGTCAGGTCTTGAGAAGCCTTGTATTCACCGTCGCCAGAAACATAAAGATTTAAAGACTTTCCGAAAATTCTTTCATATTCATAAAGCGCAAATTCGCGGTCATTTTTGTCGCCCTTGTCTATAACTTCTTCGAGAATAGATTTTATAAGGTTTGAAGGATAAGGACGAATCTGCGGAAGAGCCGAAATATAGCCTTTTAATTCCCAGCCCTGAGCCTGAGAATAAAATCTGTCCGTCGGATCTACGCTGACCTGGGCAAACAAACAGAACAAATTTGCAAATAAAACTGCAGAAAGAAAAAATTTTTTCATAAAAATCCTCGTTTTGAAAAATTATATCAGAACATTCCAGTTTTGCTATGCAAACATCGCGGCATCAACTACGGCAATGGCAGTTTTGTCAGCACGGGAATGGCACTCAAATTGCGGTTCTTATCAAAACCCGACATTTTGGCTAAATAAACATCTCCAGCTTAAAACAATTTACAATTTAATCGAACACGCTCCGGCAACTTCAAGTCCAGCGGCTTTTTTTCCTTCTTCGTGTCCCTTGTTGAATATAAACACAAAGGAAGGCTGCAGGACACATTCGATTTTTGACGAAAAATTGTACGTTCCGCGGATAGAAATTCTGTTTACAAACTCAGGAGTTCCTGTCGGAGTTACAAGCGACTGCAGCTCCTTTGCAGTTAATGATGGAAAAACTGAATTTTTTCCGCTGCTTCCAGGATAACACCAGCCTTTAGTATCCTCATCACCTGTATTAGTAATAGCATTATCATTTGTATGAACTCCGCCCCACAAGTATTTTCCGTCGCTACCTACCATTGTGTCAAAAACACTTGTTCCGGACATTTCGCCTCTTGCCATAAAAAGATAGATAAAGTTCAAAGCCCATTTTTCAGGAACTTCGTATCCCATGTTAAGCTCTCCGCTGATTGTGTCAGGACCAAAAGGAGAACCAATCCATTCGTAGAACGGATATTTTTTGTTTCCCATGTTTTCGGCGTATGTGCGGACCAAGGACCAGTTCGGGCTTTCCTTTATGTAAAGATACGGCTGCGCATAGCTTCCTTCAAGCGCGAATGTAAAACGTCCTTTTGAAAAAGGAAGCGTATACCTTCCTCCAAGCTGGCCGCCCATTGCGTTCGGCGTCGTGTCGTCTGGATAGTTTGAAGTTTCGTAAGAAGTCTGAAACTGTGTCATGGCAAAAAGACCGTAGAATTTTAAATTTGAAACAGGAGCAAACTGAAACTTTATGCCAAGATATGCGCCGGTATGGCTTTCCCTGTCATAAGAATCATCGTCCTCGTCGGGATATTCACGCCACGGAGCCATTCCATGAAAAATCGTAAAAGGATTTAAGTAGCGCAGTTCAACAGGAGCATTTACAAAAACGCCCTCAAGCGCCGTAATTGTCAGTTTCTTAAAAAGCCTTATATCAAACTGATGCGCGTACATATAGCGGTCAACGTTAAACTGGCTTACAATTCCTGTGTATTTTATGTCTGGAGAATAAACCGAAAGCTGGGCATAAGAAGCTCCGGTAAGATATTCAGACCAAATCATTGAACCAGTAAGCGTTTTTCCGATGTTTCTGGCGCCTTTTCCAATCTGAAAAGAAACTCCTGTCTTTTGTGTCAATCTGTGCCCGATCGAAAAATATGCATTGTCTGGAAAGTTGATGTCGATTGAATCCGCAGAAAGAGGAACATTTGAATATACGTCATTTTTTACGGCATTGTTTTTATTCATTCCAAGAAGAATATCCATCTTCATTGCAACAAAATCCGAAACCGTAAAATTTAAAGGAACAAAAATGAACGGCTTACGCTCATATCTGTCATAAACCCAGTCAATATCGTCATTCGTCTTATAAAAAACAGAAAGATTAAAAGAAGGCTCTATTCCAAAGTTTATGATGTCGGATTTTAAGCCAATCTGCTCATATTCAAAATAGTTCTGAATTTTTTTGAGTTCTGCATGGCCGGCTTCGCTCAGCTTAAAAAAATCGATTTCCTGCAAATAAAGCTTTAGCTCAGAAATTGAAGCCGGCTCAGAATCAGCAAAATTTACAATTCCGCTTTCCATGCACAGGTTTTCGATTGAGTCGTAAATCCAGTGTCCGGCTTCCACAAGCTCCTGCTCTCCTCGGGCAAAGGCAAAAAATGAAATTCCGCAAAAGAGAACAGTTGAAAATATTTTTTTCATAACGCTTTTATTCATTTTTTAATCCATTTTTTTCTGAAATTTTTACGGCAACAGCCTTTTCGTAACATTCGACAAGCTTTGGCGTCAAGGAAGAAATTTTCCATTTAGCGCCCCAAGACTTAGCTTCGAGCGATTTTTCTTTTCTGAGATTCTGGTCTTCGAGAAGGAGCTGGACTTTTTGGGCGAATTCATTCACATCGTCTTTTACCATAAATCCGCCGTTATCGCCCTGCATTACGTCAACAGTTCCCAATTCTCCGATTGCAACAACAGGAAGACCGCTCAACATAGCTTCTACAGTAACAAGTCCCNNGACGCTTGCCATTCTGTAAAAATATATCAAGTCCTCGCCGGGAATGTAACCTGTAAAAAAAACTGAATCTGCCAATTTTTGATTTTCTGCCAGTTCCTTGAGCTCTTCAAGATAAGGACCGTTTCCAACAAACAAAACAGCAGTCTTTTTATTCTTTTTTTGAATTTCACGCAGAACATCGAGCAGAAATGCGCAGTTTTTTTCTTTTACAATGCGGCCAACAAAAAGAAGTATTTTTTTGCCTTTTATTCCTGGACATTTTGAGTAAAGTCTGGAACGAACCGCCATTCCCCGTTTTATCGAATATTTTAATTTTTCTTCGGGAATTCCTGTCGGAAGAATATCCGGCGTTTTGTCTATTCCGTATCTTGAAACGACAGAAGCAATTCTTTGAGTTGGAGCAATTATCTCGTCAGCGCGCTTAAGATAATACTTTACGATTCCTGCGCCGATTTTGCGAAGACTTATATCAGGCAAAAAATTGACGTAATTTGAAAGATAATCTTCCCACATCGTATGAAAGGTAAAAACGCATGGAAGTTTTCGGTGACGCGCATAAATAGAACCCAAATAGCCGATAGTCCACTCAGAATTCAGGTGAACTACGTCCGGTTCGAATTTATCAAGAGATTTTTTGAGATAGTGCCAGGTATTCAGACGCACAATGCGGTCTTCCTTCGAAAAAACAACTGAGGTTGAAGGAATACGGAGGATTTTAAAAGGCGCAGTCGCATCGCTTTCTTTTTCGTTAAAAAAAGAGCTTCTCTGCTGTTCCTGAGAATATTCGAGGCAGACAACGCAGACTTCGTGCCCGATTCTTGAAAGCTCAGTGGCAAAAGATTTGACAGAAACAGAAACACCATTGATTCTCGGAAAATAGGCGTCTGTAAACATTGCTATTTTCATAGAACTTGTATTCTACTCAATTAAAACGGCAACTTCAAGATGAAGACTGACGGACAGTTTTATATGCCAGGAATTAGCCAAGCCTTTCTTTATAATTTTTTTCATATGCTTTAAAACCGCAGATTTTATGTTTTTCGGATGAATTTTTCCAGAGAATTCTATAAACTTATTTTATATGACTTCAGAACAAAAACAGCAGATTTATTCGCTTTTAAAAACCGCATCAGATTCTATTTTGGGCTACAAATCTAAAAGTTTTGACGAAAATGCTCCGTTTTTTAAGGATGATGAAAAAATTCACACTCAGGAAAAACAGCAGCCACAACAAAAAATTCAGCCACAGGAAAATACAAAAAGCTTAAATCAGATTTTGCCGCAGCCGATGCAAAACGTAATCGAAAAAATCGCGCAGTGCTCACGCTGTCCGCTTGCAAAAACCCGCCACAACACAGTTCCAGGAACAGGGGTTTCTTCTCCATTTGTTCTTGTAATCGGCGAAGGACCGGGCTTTGAAGAAGATATGCAGGGGCTTCCATTTGTAGGGCCAGCAGGACAACTCTTGGACAAAATGCTCGCCGCAATCAATTTGAGCCGAATTTCAAACGTTTACATTGCTAATATCGTAAAGTGCCGTCCGCCTCAAAACAGAAATCCTTATCCTGAAGAAGCAGATGCGTGCTCTTCTTTTTTGCAGGCGCAGATTGCGCTTTTAAAACCAAAGGCAATTCTCTGCGTAGGAACAGTTGCCGCAAAAAACCTTTTAAAGACCGAATTTGGAGTTACAAAACTTCGCGGACAGTTTTTTGAATATCAAAATATTCCCGTCTGCGTAACTTACCATCCAAGCGCTCTTTTAAGAGACAATTCACTAAAAAGACTTGCATGGGAAGACTTGAAATTCTTTAAGACAAAACTGCTTGAATTAAACCCAGGCTACGAAAGCCAATATATTCCATATATAAAACAATAAAAAATGGCAAAATATCTTCAGGTTGCGCTAAACGTTCCCTTAAACCAGACATTCACTTACCTCAACATAGAACCTTCCGAAATTTCTAGAATCGGATGCAGGGTTGAAATAAAATTCGGAGCACGAAAAACAAAAGGATGCGTCGTAGACGAATTTGAAAACCTTCCGCCAGATTTTCCAGTCGAAGAATCAAAAATCCGTCCAATCACAAAAGTTATTGACGAAAAACCGCTTTTAACTCCGGAACTGATCGAACTTGCATTCTGGGTTTCAAAATATTACATCTGCGCAATCGGCGAAGCTGTAAGCGCCATGCTTCCTTCTGCAAAACGAGAAACCGATGCCGGAGGATTTTCGTTCGTAGATGAAATTTCTTCGGAAAAAGCGGCTGTCTTGAGCGAAGAACAGGAAAAAGCCGTAAAAGAAATTCTTTCGCCAGAGGCAAATACAAACCTTCACTATCTTTACGGGCCGACAGGCACAGGCAAGACGGAAGTTTTTCTTCAATGCGCGCAAAAAATCCTTGATCAAAAAAAAGGCGTAATCTACCTTGTGCCGGAAATAGGCCTTACACAGCAGGTTATCGAGGCAGTCGTAAAAAGATTCGGCCAGACGGCGGCTGTTCTTCATTCAGGCCTAACCCCAAGCCAAAAATTAAGCGAATACCACAGAATCTTAAACAGAGAAGCGCGGGTCGTAATCGGCGCGCGAAGCGCGGTCTTTGCGCCAGTTCCAGACCTCGGCCTTATAATAATCGACGNNCCGCGCTACCATGCAAGACAAGTTGCAATGTACCGCTGCAAAAAACAGAAAATTCCTCTTGTAATGGGTTCGGCGACGCCGAGCGTTGAAGCCTGGTATCTTATGAACACAAAGACAATCGCCAGGCACACTCTCTCAAAACGTCTGGCCGGCGGAAAAATGCCTCAAATCAAAGCAATCGACCTAAAAAACGAGCCCGCCGACACACTCTGCATTTCCCGCGAGCTCGATCACGAAATAAATAAAACCCTTGCGGAAAAAAAACAGACAATTCTGTTTTTAAACCGCCGCGGCTTTACCCATTTTTACCGCTGCCGCTCCTGCGGATTTGAGTTAAAATGCAAAAACTGTTCTGTAAGCCTTACCTACCACAAGGCAGAAAACCGCCTTCGCTGCCATTACTGCGGCTGGAGCACAACGCCGCAGCAGCAGTGTCCGCAATGCGGCTCTCTTGATGCAGGCTATTCGGGCTTTGGAACAGAATTTATAGAATCCGAAGTAAAGGCAAAA